>JAEXGP010000228.1 GCA_023450775.1 Actinomycetes bacterium
CGCTCCACCTGTCGCGGGCTGTAGCCGAGGCGGCGGGCCAGTCCCGGCACCCCCTCCCTGTCGACCGTGCCGTCGGCGATCAGGCGCACCGCCCGCGCCACCACGTCGGCCCGGGGGTCCCACTCGGGCGATCCGGGGGAGGCGTCGGGCCGGCACCGCTTGCACGCACGGAACCCGGCCTGCTGGGCCGCCGCGGCGGTCGGGTAGAAGCGCATGTTCGAGCGCCGGGGCGGACGCACCGGGCAGCTCGGGCGGCAGTAGATGCCGGTGGAGGTCACCGCACCGACGAACCAGCCGTCGAACCGCTCGTCCTTGGACAGCACGGCCCGGTAGCAGCGGTCCTGGTCCAGCGGCACGGGTTCGCCCGTCGGAGAGAGAGTCGCAGCGGAAGGAGTCGCAGCGGTGGAGGGCACCGCTGCAGCCTCGCACGCGCCGTCCGTCGGTTCTGGCGGAAAAGCGACATCGAGGTCGCGGAGCACCGGCCCGGCGCGCCGTCGTGCGGATCGGGGCCGTCAGCGCGACGGGGCCGCCGTCACGACCACTCGTCGAGCACCACGGTCCACGCCATCTCGCCCTGCTCCGCGACCTGCTGGCGCCAGTCGCCGTCCCGGACGAAGAAGTGGTCCTCCATCATCTGGCGGATCCGCTGACCGGTCGGGCTCGCCCAGTCGCCGTGGTGGTGCAGCCAGTTGTCGGCCCGGAACGCGGACAGCCCGTTGATGAGGTCGAGCCCGCCGAACTCGAGGACGAAGTTGGCGGTGCGGATCGGGGCACTCCCGGCGTCGGCGCGTGCCGCTGCCCATGCGTCGAAGCCCGGGCCGAGCAGGCCGGTGTCGAGGGGCTCCTCGACGGTCCGATCCGCGCGGTAGAGGTACTCGGAGTACAGGCGCGCGCCCAGCTCGGCGCTGGGCTCGTCCTCGTCCGCGGTCTGGAACACGGTCAGGCGGCCGACCGGGCCAAGGCCCGTGTGGACGTCCAGGTTGATCGCCGCCTCGACACCGGTCAGGTGCTCGTCCCAGATCGACTCGAGCATCCGCCGGGACCAGGTCATGTGGTCGCCGCCGTACTGGATGCCGTGCGGGAACTGGTACTGGCCGCCGTTGAGGGTCTTCATGGCCGTGTGGTCACCGACCCGGCCCCAGAACTCGAGCAGCACCTCCAGGAACGACGTGTCCGACGGGTCGAGGTCTGCATCGGTGGGGTTCACCGTGGGGTCGACCTCGCCGTAGAGCGGGTTGTCGGGGAGGTCTGCGTAGTCCAGGAAGTTCCGGTTCACGTCGACGTTCTCGTGGTCCACCCGCCGCGACCACGCCCACCCGTAGGGATTGGCCGCGTGCACGGCCACCACCGCAAGACCGTCGGGCAGCGACCCGAGCCGGCCGGACGACATGAGCTGGCGCTGCAGGCCGTGCCCGGCGTGGCCCTCGACCCCGTGCAGCCCCGACGTGATCATCACGACCCGGTCGGCCCGGCCGACGGGTGCGCCCCAGCGGGCCACGTCGGTGGCGAGCTCCCCGCCGTCGGGCCCGGTGCGCGGGTGGACGTGGGTGCCCAGCTCGGCGCCCAGCGCCCGCGCCTGCTCGAGGAACTCGGCCCGCTCCTGCGCGTACGGGCGGATGTCGGCGATCGGTTCGGTCATGGGGTCTCGGCCTCCAGGCTCTGGGTGGTCCGCCCTGCGTCGAGGGACGGATCGAAGTGGTGCGGCTCGCCGGCCACGAACGTTGCGAGCACGCGGACGCGGTCCAGCTCGACGCCGGCGTCGCACGGATCCGCGTCGAGCACGACCAGGTCGGCGCGCAGGTCCGGCGCGATGGCGCCGAGCCGATCCTCGGTGCCGCGTGCGCGGGAGGCGCCGGTGGTGAAGAGGGCCAGCGCCTCCTCACGGCTGAGGGCCTGCTCGTCGGCCTGGCCGCGGCGGTCGACCGCGGCGCCCATGGCCGCCAGCACGTCGGTCCGCTCGATCGGCGCGTCGGACGAGCCGGCGACCGCCACCCCCGCGTCGAGCAGCGATCGGAACGCGTAGGTGCGCGCCATCCGGTCCGCTCCGACGCGCCGTGACAGCCAGTGCCGCTCCGACCGCAGGTTGATCGGCTGCACCACCGCGGTCACGCCGAGCTCGGCGAAGCGCTCGATCGTGTGATCGTCGAGCACCGAGGCGTGCTCCACGCGGTGACGGTGCTGTCCGGGGTGACGGTCGATCACCTCACCGAGCAGGGCCGCCGCCGCGTGGTTGGCGGCGTCGCCGATCGCGTGGATGCACACCTGCAGTCCCGCCACGTGCGCCGCTTCCACGCGGCGGCGTGCCTCGTCGTCGTCGAGGGTGCGCATCCCGTGCTCGTGCGGGTCGTCGGCGAACCCGTGGTGCATGCACGCGGTCCGGCCGCCGAGCGTGCCGTCCAGGAAGAGCTTCACCGCGTCGAGCCGGCGGCCCCGGGCAGGGTCGTGCAGCGACGGGTCGCGCGCGTCGAGCACCTCGTGGGGTTCCGGCGTGATCAGGATGGTCTGGATGTCGAACGGCAGATCGCCCGAGAGCGCGGCCCAGCCGAACGCCTCGAGCTCGCCGGCCGCGCCGGCCGGGCCTTCGGCCGTGGTCTGGCACATGGCGGAGATCGACGTGACCCCCTGGCGCAGCAGGCGGTCGGTCCAGCCCGCCAGACCGTCGACGAGCCCCTCGACCGTGACGTCGGGCATCAGCGCCATGAGCGGCTCGACCGCTCGCTCCCCCACCAGCCCGGACGGTCGACCGTCGCGGTCCAGGGCCACATGGCCGCCCGTCGGCACCCGTTCCATCAGTCCGCCGGCCACGAGCGCGGCCGTGGATGCCACCGCGTGGTGCCCGTCGCGGCACAGCAGCACCACCGGACGATCGCCGGCGACGGCGTCGAGCTCGGCCGCGCTCGGGAGGCGGCGCTCGGCGAGCAGCTCGCCGTCGAGCTGGAAGCCCACGATCGTCTCGCCGTCGGGCGTGGCCGCGACCCGGTCCGCGAGCACGTCCGCGAGCTCGGACAGCGATCGCACCTCGTCGAGCAGGAGCTGCTGCTCGAAGACGCACATGACCATCGGGTGCAGGTGCGCGTCGACGAACCCCGGCACCAACGTGCGCCCGGTCAGGTCGAGCGTGGTCACCTCCGCGACCCCGGCGGCGCGCAGCGCCGCGAGGCAGTCCGCCGGCGGACCCACGGCCCCGATGCGGTCCCCGATCGTGGCCACCGCGGTCCCCTCGGGTGCGCGGGACGGCGACAGCACCGTGGCACCGGTCAGCAGCCGGGCGACGGGCGGAACCTCGGCCACCGGCGGTCAGACCCTCATCGTGGTCGGCTCGGCCACCAGGTGGCGGTCGAGCGCATCCCGGTCCACGGAGATCCCCCACCCCGGTCCGCCCGGCAGCACCATGCACCCGTCCTCCACCGCGTAGCGGGCGTCGGTGAGGTGCTCCTCGAACATCACGTCGCCCGCGAGCTCCGGCGAGTGGCCGAGTCGGTCCCACCGTGCCGCGGCGATGTGGGCGTGGGTGGCGGTGCCGATCCCGAGCGGCTGGTTGTGGATGATCGTGCCCATGCCCCTCGCCGCGACGTAGTCGATCGCCCGCAGGGCCCCGGTCACCCCGCCGGGCCGCTCCGCGTTGATGCCGAGCACGCCCATGCCGCCCAGCTCCACCAGCCCGACGATGTCGGCCATCGAGAAGAAGCTCTCGTGCAGGAACAGCGGCACCGCCGTCCGCTCCTGCACCCACGCCATGCCGAGCAGGTCGCCCGCGGGGAGGGGCTGCTCGGCGGCGTCCAGGTCGAGCGGCTCCAGCAGGCGCAGCGCCCGCACCGCAGTGGGGGCGTCGTAGGCCTGGTTGTAGTCGCAGCGGATCCGGACGTCCCACCCGACCCGGTCCCTCACCGCGGTGATGACGTCGAGGTCGGCACGGGGTCCGGTGCCGAGCTTGATGCGCAGCGAGCGGTAGCCGGCGCCCACGTAGCCGGCGCAGAGGTCGGCCACGAAGTCCGGGTCACCCAACGGCACGAGCGCGCACAGCGGGATGCGATCGACGGCCGTGCCGCCGATCAGGTCGTGCACCGGGCGGCCGACCTGGCGCGCCGCCAGCTCGTGCAGCGCGACGTCGAGCACGCCCTTGGCCATCTCGTTGCGCGGGATGTTGCGATCCATCCGGGCGTTGATCGCCTGGATGTCCGCGGCCCGGGCACCGAGCACGTAGCGACCGATGTGCTCGCGGATGACCATGGCCATGCCACGCTGCGACACGGCGGACTCGGGCACCCACACGTAGGACTCGCCCCATCCCTCCACACCGTCCTCGTCGACGAGTCGCACGAAGAGGAAGTCGGCCGACTGCCACGGCTCCTCCGCCGCGATCGCCATGCCCAGACCGTTGTCGCTCTGCTCCATGGCCGAGCGGGCGATGGACGAGAGCGGTACCTCGGCCTCGTACAGCTCGATGGTGGTGACGGGTGCGGAGTCGGTTCGATCGGCCACGGGTGACGAATGTAACAGTTGCTACAGCACGGTGTAACGTCCGGTACATCGCTGCGTCCGCCACCACCGATCGATCCGTCCGCGCCCACCGCGCCGGCGTGTCGTCGCTGCTCGCCGGCGCGACGCTGTCGCCCGCGCTGCGCAGGGTGGCCGACGTCGTGGCCGCCGACCCTCAGGGCACCGCGTTCGGCACGGTCGCGTCGGTGGCCGCGAGCGCCGGGACCAGCACACCGACCGTCGTCCGGCTCGCCACCGCGCTCGGCTTCGACGGCTTCGCGGACCTGCGCGACGCCGTGCGGGCGGAGCTGTCCGAGCGGATCCGCAGCGACGCCGCCCGCGTCGCCCAGCCGCCGCCCGACGACCCGCTGCGCCGCCTGCTCGAGGTGGAGCAGGCCAACGTGGCCGAGACGCTCGAGCGGATCGAGCCGGCGACCGTCGCGGCGGTGGTCGACCTGCTCGACGACCGGTCCCGCCGCACGTGGGTCCTGCCGTCCACGCAGACCGAGGGCGTGGCACAACGGATGGTCGACCAGCTCTCGATCGTCCGGGGACGCGCCACGCTGCTCACCGGGTCGGAGTTCCGCGTGGCGTCCACGCTGCGGGCCCTGCGGCCGGGTGACGTGATCCTGTCCATGGACGTCCCCCGGCACGAAGCGGCCACCGTCCGGACGCAGGCGCAGGCCGTCGGCCACGGTGCGGTGCCGGTCGTGCTCGCCGGGGCGCTGCCGGTCGGCCTGCGGACCGAGGGCGGCCACGTGCTTCCGTTCGCCAGCGAGACGGTGGGGCCGTTCGAGTCGCTCGTGGGGCTCACCGTGCTGTGCACGCTGCTCGTGAACGCGGTCGTCGAGCGGCGGCGCGAGGATGCCTCCCGGCGGGTCGTCGAGCTCGAGCGCACGTGGACCGACGGCGGCCTGTTCCAGACCTGAGCTCCCTGCTGCCCGACCCGAGACCGAGCGCCGTCGAGGACCGACCATGACCGACCTGCCCACGCCCCCGACCGGTTCCTTCGTCAGCGACAACGCGGCCGGCGTGTCGCCCGAGGTCATGGACGCGCTGGCTGCCGCCAACGTCGGCACCGCCATGGCCTACGGCGACGACGACTGGACCCGCAGGGCCCGCGCTGCGCTCGAGGAGGCCTTCGACGCACCGGTCCGCTCGTACTTCTGCTGGGGTGGGACCGGCGCCAACGTGGTGGGCCTCGCCAGCGTGCTGAAGGCCTGGCAGGCAGTGGTGTGCGCCGATTCCGCGCACATCGTCGTCGACGAGTGCGGGGCGCCGGCCCGCTTCACCGGCGCGACGATCGCGCCCGTCGCGACAGAGGACGGCAAGCTCACCCCCGACCACCTCGCCCCGTGGCTCCAGTGGCAGGGCAGCGAGCACCATCCGCAGCCGGCCGTGGTGTCGATCACCCAGTCGACCGAGCTCGGCACGCTGTACTCGGTGGACGAGCTCGGCGCCCTCTGCGAGGCGGCGCACGCGCACGGGATGCTCGTCCACCTGGACGGCGCCCGGATCGCGAACGCCGTGGTCGCGACCGGTTCGGACCTGCCGACGATGATCCGCGACACCGGCGTCGACCTGATGACGTTCGGGCTCACCAAGGACGGTGCGATGTTCGGCGAGACCGTCGTGTTCGTCACTCCGGGCCTGGACGGTGAGGCGCGCTTCGTCCGCAAGCAGGCGGGCCAGCTCGTCTCTAAGAGCCGCTTCGTCGCCGCGCAGGTGGAGGCCCTGCTCACCGACGACCTGTGGCTGCGCAACGCGGAGCACGCCAACCGCATGGCCGCGTCGCTGGCCACCGCGGTGGCGGAGGTGCCGGGGGTGACCGTGCAGGGCGAGCCCGAGGTGAACTCCGTCTTCGCCACGATCCCCGCCGAGGCCATCGTCCCGCTCCAGGACTGGTCGTTCTTCTGGGAGTGGGACCTGACCGTGAGCCTGGTGCGGTGGATGACCAGCTTCGCCACCACCGACGAGGACATCGCCCGCTTCGTCGCCGGCGTGCGGGCGATCGTCGGCCGGTACCGCTGAGCAGGCCAGCCCGACCCGACCACGCCGACACGGCTCGATCCGCACGCACGACCCGATCCGCACGCACAGCTCGAGCTGCACCGACAGCACCACCACGAGGGGGAACCACATGACGACCACGGTCCAGGGCCACTGCGACGAGCGCTTCTCGGCGGTCGCCGACGCGTTCCAGGCCAACTTCGACAACGGGCTCGAGGACGGCGCCAGCGTGGCGATCGCGATCGAGGGAGAGCTGGTCGTGGACCTGTGGGGCGGCGTCGCCGACCGCGGGTCCGGCGCGCCGTGGACCGAGGACACGATCTGCTGCCTGTGGTCCTCGACCAAGACCATGGCGGCGCTGTGCATGCTCACGCTCGCGGACCGGGGGTCGGTCGACCTGGACGCCCCGGTCGCCGACTACTGGCCCGAGTTCGCCGCGAACGGCAAGGAGGGCGTGCTCGTCCGCCACGTGCTGAGCCACACCGCCGGGCTGCCGGGCTGGACCCGTCCGATCACGCTGGAGCACATGTACGACGCGCCCGCCGCGGCCGCGCTGCTCGCCGAGGAGGCGCCGTGGTGGGAGCCCGGGACGGCCGCCGGCTACCACGCCGTGACCCAGGGCTTCCTGCTGGGCGAGCTGGTCCGGCGCATCACCGGCGACACCCTCGGGACGTACTTCCGCACCACGTTCGCGGAGCCGTTGGGCGCGGACTTCCACATCGGGACCGGACCGGAGCACGACGAGCGGATCGCGACGATCGTCCCGCCCTCCCTGCCGCTCGGCGGTCGCTCGAGCGCCGGGTCCGTGGGCGAGCGCGCGCTCAACAACCCGGTGATCACGGCCGACATCGGCAACACGGTCGACTACCGCCGCATCGAGCTGCCCGCGTCGAACGGCCACGGCAACGCCCGGTCCCTGGCCCGGGTCCAGAGCATCGTGAGCAACCGCGGCACGGTCGACGGAACCGAGTTCCTGTCGCCCGACGGCGTGGAGCAGATCTTCCGCGAGCAGTGGGTCGGGCCCGATCTGGTGCAGGAGATCGACACGCGGCTGGGCATCGGGTTCGGGTTGAACGGCCCGGAGGTGCCGGTGAGCGCCAACCCCCGTGCCTGCTTCTGGGGCGGCTGGGGCGGTTCGGTGGTGATCAACGACCTGGACGCCCGCACGACGTTCGCATACGGCATGAACCGGATGGGCGACGGGCTGGACACCGACTTCCGGGCCATCAGCCTCGTGTTCGCCTGGCAGGCCAGCGCCATGGCCGCGTGAGACAGCAGGCCAGCGCCCTCCCGCCTGAACGACGGTCCCGCTTGAACGACGGTCCCGCCTGAACGACGCCGGCACCCGTCGGTAGCTTGGTCGGCATGGCCCTCTCCCGGAACGCGCCGTGTTGGTGCGGCAGCGGCAAGAAGCTGAAGCGCTGCCACCTCGACCGCGCCGCCCTGGTGCGCTCGCCCGTCCGCCCGGGCAACGTCAGCCCCGAGCGACCGGTCCCCGGGTCGATCGCCCGTCCCCACTACGTCGACGACGGCACCGTGTGGCCCCCGCCCGACGCCCAGATCCTGTCGGGCACCGCCCTGGACCGCATGCGCCACGCGTCGAGGGTGGCCGCCGAGGTCCTCGCGGTCACGGTCGCCGCCGTGGCGCCCGGCGTCACCACCGAGGAGCTCGACGAGATCGCCCACGACGCCTACGTGTCCCGGGGCGCGTACCCCTCCACGCTCGGGTACCACGACTACCCCAAGTCGCTGTGCACCTCGGTGAACGAGATCCTCTGCCACGGCATCCCCGATGACCGGCCGCTGCAGGACGGCGACATCATCAACCTCGACGTGACAGCGTTCGTCGACGGGATGCACGGCGACACGTCCGCCACCGTCGGCGTCGGCACGATCTCTCCCGAGCTCGCGGCGTTGATCGACACCACCCGCGACGCCACGCTCGCGGGCATCGCCAACATCCGTCCCGGCGAGCCCATGCAGCGCGTCGCCCAGGCCGTGACCGCGGTGGCCGAGGCCCGCGGCTACGGCGTGGTGTCCGAGTACGGCGGCCACGGGATCGGCGAGGTGTTCCACGCCGATCCCCACGTGCACCACGCGATCTCGTCGCGGGACCGGTCGGTGGCCGTGCCGGGCCTCTGCCTCACGGTGGAGCCCATGCTGCGGACCGGGGCGGCCCGCTTCACCACGGCGGACGACGGCTGGACCGAGATCCTCGACGACGGCATGCCCTCGGCGCAGTTCGAGCACACGGTGGTGGTGACGGAGTCGGGCGCCGAGATCCTGACGGTCCTGGAGGACGGCACCAGCGCGGTGTCCCCTGCGGGACCCGCCCGCGCGACCGCTCACTGAGCGGCGCGCCGCGACGACGCGCGCCGCGGATCCGACGGTGCGGACCGGGTTGCGCCGGTCAGCCGGCCGACGACACCGCGTGGAGGTCCGCGCCGGCCCCCCAAGCCTCGGCCAGGAGCTCCAGGCTGGCCACCCGGGTGGCGGTGGCGTGGCAGACCGTCGAGATCATCAACTCGTCCGCGCCGGTGCGTGCCGCCAGCTCGTCGAGGCGCTCGACGGCCTGGTCGGGCGTGCCCACGATCCGGTTGGAGCGCGTGGTGCGAGCCACGCCGGCCCAACGGTGCTCCGCCGCCTCGTCGGGGCTGACCAGACGGATGCGCTCGCCGGTCCGGATGCCGTGGATGAGCAGCTGGCCGGGCAGCGACTGGCGCTCGGCCTCCTCCTCGGTCTCGGCGACGAGCACGTTCGCGGAGACGATGAGGTGCGGCTCGGCGAGCTCGGCGGACGGCCGGAAGGAGCGGCGGTACAGGTCCGCGGCCTCGTCGGTGCCGCCCATGTCGAAGTGGTGCGCGAACACGAACCGCAGCCCGAGCAGTCCGGCGAGCTGGGCGCTGTAGCCGCTGGAGCCCAGCAGCAGGATCTGCGGGTGCGAGTCCGCGAGCGGGGTGGCCGCGAACCGCTCCCACAGCGGGCGGCCGCCGGTGACCAGCTCCCGGCGGGCCTCGGGCCGGGGGTCGCCCAGCAGGCCCATCAGGTCGAGCAGGTCGCGAGGGAAGTCCTCCGCGGACAGGTCCTCGGTGCGCCGCAGGGCCATGGCGGTGTACGGGTCGGTGCCGGGCGCGCGACCGATGCCCAGATCCACGCGACCGGGGTGGAGGGCCTCGATGGCGGCGATCTGCTCCGCCACGACGAGCGGGGCGTGGTTCGGCAGCATCACGCCGCCCGACCCCACGCGGATGCGCTCGGTGCGGGCAGCGAGGTGGGCCATGAGCACCGGCGGGTTGGTGCTCGCCACCGACGTCATGTTGTGGTGCTCGGCCACCCAGAACCGCTCGTAGCCGAGACGGTCGGCGGCCTGCGCCAGCTCGGTGGCCCCGATCAGGGCGTCGCGTGTGGTGCCCTCGGCGGTCACGATGGCCAGCTCGAGCACGGAGAGGGGGACTCGTGGTGTCACCGGTCCAACCTACGGCGCGCCTCCCGCGGGTGAGCACCCGCTCGCCCCTCCGAGCGGCGACCGGCTGAGCGCCCGCTCGGCCCACGGCTCGCGCCGCTCGCCGGGATCTCGGTTGCCCCGGCGCCGCCGCCCGGTGGGAGAGTGACGCCATGGGCACCCCGTTCGACGACCTGACGACCGTCACCCGTCTCGACGGATCCGACGACGGTGCGATCGCCCGCTACGCCGGCCACATCGACGGCTCGTGGGTGCTGCGGCCCATGCCGCAGGGCGGCGTGACCACGGCGATCGCCCTGGCCGCCATGGCGGCCGAGCTCGACCACCCCGAGCAGCACCTGCGGACCATGCACACCATGTTCACCGCCCAGGTCCCGCACGGTGACGTGGACGTGGAGGTCGAGGTCCTCCGGCGGGGCCGCACCATGTCCCACCTGCGCGCCGAGGTGCGCCCGCCCGACGCCCGACGCGGCCACGTCGTCACCGCCGCGTTCGGCGCCGAGCGGCACGGCTTCGACTTCACCGACATCGCTCCCCCGCCCGACGTGCCGATGCCCGACGACTGCCCGAGCTTCCGCGACCCGCCGCCGGACGACTTCGAACCGCACTTCGAGCCGATGCCCTTCTGGACGCAGCGCATGGAGGGCCGGCCGGCGATCGGCAACCCGCCGTGGGCCGACTACGTGCCCGATCGCGCGGAGCGCGCCAACTGGTACCGCTTCGACGAGGCACCGATGCGGGCCGACGGGACGCTCGACCCCTTCTCGTTCGCCCTGCTCGTCGACACCATGCCGGGTGCCGCCGGCGAGAAGCTCGGTCCTGGCCAGCCGCCGTGGTTCGCGCCCAGCGTGGACCTGACCCTGCACGTGCTCGACGACTGCCGGTCGCCATGGGTGCTCGCGCACAACACCGCCCGACACGCCGGCGGCGGCTACGCGTCCGCCGACATGACGCTGTGGGACTTCGGCCCCCACATGGACGATCCCCGACCGGTCGCCTACGCCACCCAGGTCTTCCTGTTCTCGATGACCTGACGCGGCTCGATCGCCTGCCGGGACGCTGTGCGGCGCCGCCGCACCGTTAGCGTTCGGGTGATGTCGTCCGACGCCTCCGACTCCCCGGCCCCCGGCCCCGCCGTCGCGGGCTCGCTCATCGAGGATCACGCCCTGATCGGCGACACGCGAGGCGTGGCGCTCGTCGACCGCACCGGCTCCATCGACTGGTGGTGCCCGGCGCGCATCGACTCGCCCGCGTGCTTCGCCGCGCTCCTCGGCACCTCCGACCACGGCCATTGGCGGCTCGCGCCGTCGGACCCGGTGCTCCACGTGGAGCGGCGCTACGAACCCGACACGCTGGTCCTCGAGACGGTCATGACGACCGCAACGGGCTCGGTGGCGCTCATCGACTTCATGACGCCGGAGCACGGCGACCCCACGATCCACCGCCGGGTGGAGGGCCGCTCGGGCACCGTCGACATGTCCATGGAGCTCGTCGTCCGCTTCGACTACGGCTCGGTCGTGCCCTGGGTGCGGGCCAGCGGCGACGGGCTGCTGATGGTCGGCGGGAGCGAAGCGCTGCGGTTCCACAGTCCGGTGCCGCTGCGCGGGCGCGACATGCGGACCTTCGCCGACTTCACGGTGGGCGCGGGCGAGCAGCGATCGTTCTCGCTGGCGTGGCACCCGTCCGTGGACCCGGCGCCGCTGCCGCTCGACACCGCCGCCGCGCTCCACGGGACCCGGGGCTGGTGGCGGGCCTGGGTGTCGCGCTGCACCTACGACGGCCCGTGGCGCAACGACGTGGTGCGGTCGCTGATCACGCTGAAGGCGCTGACCAACAGCCGGACCGGCGCGGTCGCGGCGGCGGCCACCACCTCGCTCCCGGAGTGGATCGGCTCGGTCCGCAACTGGGACTACCGGTACTCGTGGCTGCGCGACGCGACGTTCACGCTGCAGGCGTTCCTCGTCACGGGGTTCCAGGAGGAGGCTGCGGCGTGGTCGCGCTGGCTGCGTCGCGCGGTCGCCGGCAGCCCCGGTGACTTCCAGATCCTGTACGGCGTCGGCGGCGAGCGCCGGCTACCCGAGCTCGTCCTCGACTGGTTGCCCGGCTACGAAAGGTCCGCGCCCGTGCGGATCGGCAACGCCGCGTCGGGCCAGTTCCAACTCGACGTGTTCGGCGAGATCATGGACGCCGCCGCGACCGCCCGTCGCAACGGCATGCAGCCCCGGGACGCGACGGGCGTGGACATCTTCCGGGCGCTGATGGCGCACCTGGAGAAGGTGTGGGAGCAGCCGGACGAGGGCATCTGGGAGGTCCGGGGCCCGCGGCGGCACTTCACGCACTCCAAGGTCATGGCCTGGGTGGCGTTCGACCGGGCGGTGCACATGGCGGCGGGCGTGGCCGCAGGTGACCCGATCATCGGCTCGGTCGACCAGGACCGCGTGGCGCGCTGGGCGGCGCTGCGGGACCGGGTCCACGCCCAGGTGTGCGAGCAGGGTTGGAACGACGACCTCGGCGCGTTCACCCAGTACTACGGCTCCGATCGCCTGGACGCGAGCCTGCTGATGATGGTCACGGTCGGCTTCCTGCCACCCGACGACCCGCGGATCGTCTCGACGGTCCGGGCGATCCAGGAGCGGCTCTCGGTCGACGGCTTCGTGCGGCGCTACGAGACCCATCCGGTCGGACCCGACGGCGTCACGGTCGACGGACTCCCGCCGGGCGAGGGTGCGTTCCTGCTCACCACCTTCTGGCTCGCCGACAACCTCGCGTTCATGGGGCGGGTCGACGAGGCGACCGAGGTCTTCGAGCGGTTGCGAGGCCTGCGCAACGACGTCGGCCTGCTGTCCGAGGAGTACGACCCGGCCGCAGGACGCATGCTCGGCAACTTCCCGCAGGCGTTCTCCCACGTGGGGCTCGTGAACACCGCGGCGAACATCGCCGCCGCCGACGGCCGCGGGCCCGCCCGCTCCCGCGCCGCGGTAGACCTGCCCGCATGAGCGACGCCCAGGACTACCGGATCGAGCACGACTCGCTGGGCGAGGTGCGGGTGCCGGCGGCGGCGCGCTGGCAGGCCCAGACGCAGCGGGCGATCGAGAACTTCCCGGTGTCGAACACGACGGTCGCTCCCTCGCTGGTGCGGGCGCTGGTCGAGATCAAGCGGGCGGCCGCGCAGGTCAACGCGCGTCGAGGCCACGTGGACCAGCAGGTGACGGACGCGATCGTCGCAGCGGCGGACGAGGTCCTGGCCGGTGCCCACGACGACCAGTTCCCCGTCGACGTGTTCCAGACCGGCTCGGGCACCTCCACCAACATGAACGTCAACGAGGTCCTCTCCACCGTCGCGGGCGCCGGTGCCGGGTTCCCGGTCCACCCCAACGACCACGTGAACGCGGGCCAGTCCTCGAACGACACGTTCCCCTCCGCCATCCGGATCGCCGCGGCCAACGGGATCGTCCACGACCTGATCCCCGCGCTGGACCATCTGGCCCGTTCGCTGCGGGCGGCCCAGGAGCGGTTCGCCGACGTGGTCAAGGCCGGCCGCACGCACCTGATGGACGCGGTGCCGGTCACGCTCGGACAGGAGTTCGGGGGCTACGCCACCGCGGTCGAGCTCGGCATGGACCGGCTGCGCGCCGTGCTGCCCCGCCTGGGCCAGCTCCCCCTCGGCGGCACCGCCGTGGGCACCGGGCTGAACGCGCCCGAGGGCTTCGCGGCCGAGGTGATCGACCTGGTGGCCGAGCGCACCGGGCTGCAGCTGTCCGAGGCCCGCGACCACTTCGAGGCGCAGGGCGCCCAGGACGTGCTGGTCGAGGCCAGCGGAGCGTGCCGCGTGGTGGCGGTGAGCCTGAACAAGCTCGCGTCGGACCTGCGCTGGATGTCGTCAGGGCCGTCGGCCGGGCTGGCCGAGATCCACCTCCCCGACCTGCAGCCGGGCAGCTCGATCATGCCGGGCAAGGTGAACCCGGTCCTGCCCGAGGCCACGCAGCAGGTGGTGGCCCAGGTGATCGGCAACGACGCCGCCGTCGCCTTCGCCGGGGCGGCGGGCAACTTCGAGCTCAACGTGATGCTCCCGGTGATGGGACGCAACCTGCTCGAGTCCATCGAGCTGCTGTCCAACGTGTCGGTGCTGCTCGCCGACCGCTGCATCGACGGCATCACCGCGGACGCGCCTCGAGCCCGCCGCTACGCCGAGTCGTCGTCCGCGATCGTGACCTCGCTGGTCCCGTTGATCGGCTACGAGCAGGCCGCCGCGGTGGCCAAGGCGGCCGTCGCCTCGGGCCGGACGATCCGCGAGGAGGTCCTGGACCGCGGACTGGTCGACGACGTGGATGCCCTGGACCGCGCGCTGGACGTGTTCGCCATGACCCGCGGCGGGCGCAGAACCGATTGACGAGCGTTTCGTTGCGCGATCTACGCCCCAGAGGTCGTAGATCGCGCAACAGAACGGCGGAGCTCAGGCGTCGGTGCGCCGGCCGAGGACCTTGCGGCCCAGGCGCCGCGGCGACCAGCGGCCCTGCGACACGATCACCAGCCGGCCGACGGCCGGGTCGAGGGACCGCGCCCAGTCCCTGATGGCGGGGTCGGCCGTCAGGTACAGGATCTGGTTGCGCTCGGCGCGGGTGACCAGCGCCTCGAGCGCGACCACCGCGTCGTCGGCCGCCATGGGGGCGAACGTGTCGCAGAGGACCACCGGCGGCGGTGCGCTCGACCAGGGGTCGAGCCGGCCGACGATCGCCTCGATCACGGCGGGAACGTCGTCACGGCCGTAGCGATCGGTGGGCACGGCGTCGATGCGCTCCACCTCGGCCGTGGCGGTGGCGACGGCGTCGGACGCGACTGCGGCGGCCTGCTCGGCGGCCTGGACCCGGGCGGCCATGGACTCGGCCTCCGGCACGGCGCGCGCCAGCACGTCCTCCAGGTCGGCGATGCGGGCGGCGAGCTGGTCGCGCTGCTCGTCGAGCTCCTGGCGACGGGCCGCGATCGTGGCCTGCTCGTCATCGAGCTCCCCCACCATGTCGCGGTAGCGGACGACCTCCTCCTGGGCTGCCTCCACGGCCTCGTCCAGGGTGAGCGTCAGCCGGGAGATCACGTGCGGCACGTCGGGCACGCGGGCGAGGTGTTCGAGCGACGAACCGTCGGGGCGGTAGCCGAGGAACGCCGTGACTCGCTCCTGCGCGGGCTCTCGCTGCGCCGCCAGCTGCTCGATCCGTCCGGCGGCAGCAGCACGCGCCTCGGCCAGTGCTGCATCGAGCGACGCGATGTGCTGCGTCAGCTCGTCGAGCTTGGCCTCGACCGCCTGGCCGACGCTGCGGGTGGACGTCGCGATCGTGTACTCGAGGTACGAGTCGAACCCGTAGCGGGCCAGCACCTGCAGCTCGGCGTCCGCCGCAGCCGCCTGCTGCGACTTGGGAGCCTGGAGCAGCGCGATGTGCGCCGCGTCGATCTGGCTCTTCGCGGTGTCGCCGAGCAGGCCCGAGCTCTGCAGCCCGAGCAGCAGCTCGTGGTTGGATCCCAGGTCGTTGCGCTCGGCGGCCAGCGCGGCCACCGAGGGGTCTCCCTCGATGCCCACGCTCGCGGCCTGCTGCCAGGCGCTCTCGACCGCATGGATCTCCGCCATCAGCGCCTGGGCGGCGGGGCTCACGGCAGCGGTGCCGGCGGCCACCTCACCGAGCCAGCGCTGGACCTCCAGGTGCTGCTCCGCCCTCAGACCGCCGAGGCCCGCGGCGCGATCGATCAGCGCGACCAGCGGGCCGGTGTCGGTGCCGATGCGGATGCCGGCGCCGTCCTCCGCCGGTCCGAGCGCCGCCGCCAGCTCGATGCGCACGGCCTGCAGCTCCTCGAGCCGGCGCGTGGCGGCCTCGGCGGCGTCGATCGCGACGGTCCGCTCGGTGAGGATCTCGGCCGGACGGTGCTGGAGCGCCTCGACCGCGGCGCCGA
>JAEXGP010000256.1 GCA_023450775.1 Actinomycetes bacterium
GCGGCGCGCTGCCCGGGCGCCGCGATCACGTCGAGGTGGTCGGGCGCCAGAGGGCCCTGGCCCAGGCAGCGGACCCGTTCGACCGACAGACCGGCCCGTCCGACGCGGTCCACCTCGAACGCGGCGCCGCCGACGAGCCGGTCGCCCTCGAGGCACAACACGATGCGGGGTGCACCGGCGGCGGCCGCCCCCAGCCACCAGCTGCGCAGGAACGGGGAGGGCAGCGGCTGGCGGTCGGCGAGCTCGTCCCACTCGGGAGCGCGCTCGGCCAGCTGTTCGACGACCTCGACCCGCATCGGACCGAGTGTGGCCGAGCCCCGCGCCCGGCGCCATTGCGGAGGTGACGCCGGGCGGTCGCGCCGATGACCACACCGACGCAAGGGTGAATTCCCCGCGAGATCTGGGAGAACTGCCCCCCTCGTACCCTTGACGGTGGCGACGGTCACATGTTGACATGGTGGCCGGGAAGCAAGGGGATGGGCGGGTCGGCGGCCAGAGGACGTCGGTGTTGGTGTGGGTCGGGGCTCCGAGGCATGGGGCTCCGCACCGTGGGTAGGGCTGTGGCGGAGCGCTGGAGCTGTGGACAACGAGCTGGGTCGGTCGTCCGGTTGTCGGACGGCCCGCTTCGGATCCTGGTCGAGCGTGCCGGGAGCTGAGGGAAGAGGGGCGAGATGCTGAGGTACTCCGATGCCGAGGGACTGAGCGCTGGGCCGTCGCGCCCGGCCCGACTTCGGGTGTTGGAAGGTGCCGGCGGGGTGATCGATCTGACCGACGGGGCCGGCGTCGCCGAACCCGTGGTCCTCACGCCACCGGCGTCCGCGATCGCTCGCCAGGAGCGCCGGGCCGTCGGCCGGGGCCTGCTGGCGATGGGTCACCTGCTCGACGCCATCGCACTGGGCGTGCCGCTGCTGGCCTTCGGGTACTTCGCCGACGCCGTGATCGGCGTTCGGATCGGGCTCCTCTTCGTGCTGGTCGGCACCCTGCTGCTGTGGCCGACGCACCGCCGGGGCCGCCAGGTCGTGGCGCCCAGCGAAGGCCTGGTGTCGATCGTCACGCGCATCGGCCTGGCGCCCGTCGCCACCTCCGCGATCGTCACCCTCACCCGGGTCAACGACTTCTCGAACGCCCGGCGCTTCATCGACGTGGTGGCGATCGTGCAGATCGTCGTCTTCACGCTGCCGCTGATCCTGCTCGGTCGTCTGATCACCGCCCGGGTCACCGCGGCGGCCCGGCACCAGGGCTTCGACCTGGAGGACACGCTGATCGTCGGCGCCGGCCCGGTCGGCCGCTCGGTCGCCACGGCGCTCATCGACAACCCGCAGTTCGGCCTGGTGCCCTGCGGCTTCGTCGACCGCTTCGACGACCAGGACGACCTGCCGCTCGTCGGCCGGCCCGAGAACCTGCCGGCCATCCTGCAGCTGACCGGCGTGCGCCACGTCGTGCTGGCGTTCGGCGCCACGCCCGAGGCCGAGCTGGTCCACATCGTGCGCCGCTGCCACGACGACCGGGTGCAGTTCTACGCCGTGCCCCGCCTGTTCGAGCTCGGCGTGAGCCACGAGGACGTCGGTCACGAGATCGACGGCCTGCCGCTCGTGCCGGTCCGCCGTCCGGGCACCGCCTCGCACCTGTGGCCGGCCAAGCGGGCCTTCGACCTGGTCGCGGCCAGCCTGCTGATCGTGCTCACCGCCCCAGTGCTCCTGGCCTGCGCCCTGGCGGTCAAGCTCACGAGCCCGGGCCCGGTGTTCTTCCGCCAGGTGCGGATCGGCATCGGCGGCACCCCGTTCGAGATCCTCAAGTTCCGGACCATGAAGGTCAACGACGACTCGGCCACGCAGTGGTCGGTCGACACGGACGACCGGGTGACCAAGGTCGGCCGGTTCCTGCGCCCGACACACCTGGACGAGCTGCCGCAGCTGCTCAACGTGGTCCGGGGTGAGATGTCGCTCGTCGGCCCACGCCCGGAGCGCCCGCACTTCGTGGAGCAGTTCGGCTCCGAGATCGACGACTACCACGAGCGTCACCGGGTGCCGGTCGGCATCACCGGCTGGGCGCAGGTCAACGGCTACTGGGGTGACTCGAGCATCGAGACCCGGGTCCGCCTGGACAACCGCTACATCGAGAACTGGTCGCTGTGGCGGGACCTGGTCATCAGCCTGCGTACGATTCCGACGCTGCTCGGCCGCCGACGCTGACGGGGTGACCCCGGTGCCGGTGGCTCCCACCGGCACCCCAGGAGGCCCCCGCACGTGAACCCGCCCGTCCGGTGAAGTTCGTCGTCGTCACGTCCCGGTTCCCGTACCCGCTCGAGAAGGGCGACAAGCTCCGGGTCTTCCACCAGATGCGCCACATGGCCGCGGCCGGCCACGAGATCGTGCTCGTGGCGGTGTCCGACGGCGAGGTCCCGGCTGCGGACATGGAGCAGCTGTCGTTCTGCTCGTCGATCCACGTGGTGCCGCTCGGACGGGTGCCACGCCTGGTCGGCGTGGGCAAGGCGCTGTGGGCGGGCCGCCCGCTGCAGGTCGGCTACTTCGACTCGGCCCGCGTGCGGGACGCCGTCGAGCGGGTGGTGGCCGAGGAGCGGCCCGACGCGGTGTTCTGCCAGCTGATCCGCACCGCGCAGTACGGGAGGGACCTGGGCGTGGCGACCACGATCGACTACCAGGACACGTTCTCCGCGATCACCTGGCGGCGGTCGGGCACGGCGCCGTGGCCGCTCCGCGCGGTGATGCGGCGCGAGGCGGTGCGGATCGCGGCGTACGAGCACGCGTCGGCCGAGTGGTTCGACCACAGGGTGATCATCTCGGAGCAGGACCGGGACCTGCTGCAGGTGCCCGGCGACCTGCCGGTCGAGGTCGTCACGAACGGCGTGGACACCGAGTACTTCCGACCCGGCGCGATCGACGTCGCCCCGAGCGTGGACGTGTGCTTCATCGGCAACCTCGGCTACCGGCCCAACGTGGTCGCGTCAGGGCGTCTGGTCCGCGAGGTGCTGCCCCGCCTGCGGGAGCTGCGGCCCGGCGCGGACGTGCTGCTCGCCGGCGCCCGCCCGGCGCGGTCGGTCCTGGCCCTCGCCGGCGACGGCGTGGAGGTGCGCGGCTGGCTCGACGACATCCGCACCGGGTACGCCGAGGGGCGCGTGATGGTGGCGCCGCTGTTCACCGGCGCGGGCCAGCAGAACAAGGTGCTCGAGGCCATGGCCATGGGCATGGCGTGCGTGACCTCGGACCTGGTGAACAACGCGATCGGTGCCACGCCGGGTGTCGAGATCGAGACCGCCGGCGACATGGCGGAGTTCGCGGCGCGGACGGCGGAGCTGCTGGCCGACGACGATCGGCGCGCCGAGCTCGGCCGCCGGGCCCGGGAGTTCGTCACGGCCAACTACAGCTGGCCGATCGTGGCCGAGCGGCTGGCCGGGATCCTGGGCCGGAGCCGCTGAGCGTCGGGACGGGCCAACCCCGGCGCCGGGACCGGCCGGCGCCGGACGGCGCAGTCAGGTGGCCGTGCTCAGGTGGCGGTGCTCAGGTGGCCGTGCTCAGGTGGCGGTGCTCAGGCGGCCGGCCCGGCCGTGCTGAGCGCCTTCGTCCACGGCGTCCGTGACCGGGCCAGCTCGTCGCCCAGGAGCGCGGCGAGCGAGATGCCGAACGGCCAGAACAGCCAGGCCGTGCGCAGCGTCAGGTCCGTCGAGGCGATCGAGTAGAGGTTCACCAGCACGTACATGGCCACGCCGGTGATCTCGGGTCCGGCCCGGTCGAAGGCGCCGCGCGGTCCGTCCTGCTGCCACATCCGGTAGAGGCACACGAGCGCCGGCACGAAGATCGTGGCGCTGCCGATGAGGAAGAACAGGGCGCTCTTGGGGTTGGCCAGGTTGTTGCCGATGTAGTTGAGCTTCGGCAGCACGCTGAAGGAGTACGTGGGGTCGGGCGCCGTGATGCGGACCAGGACGGCCGAGGCCACCCACGCGACCGCCACGATCGGTGCACCGATGGCGAAGCGCGGGTCCTTGAACGACCGGCCCGACGCACGCCAGGCCACGATCGCCGAGGGCGCCAGGAAGATCAGCGCCTCCTTGACCGGGTACGACAGCGGGAAGAACAGCGCGAGGCCCCACCAGCACCGCCGGGCGACCAGCCAGTAGCCGAACACGAACACGGCCATGGCGCCGCCGTCGATGTAGAGCGACGACGTGAAGACGAGCAGCGGCAGGGTCACCGTGTAGAGGAGCCCGCCGATCAGCTGGGCACGGGTGGAGCGGCCCTGGACCGCGAGCGCGTCGACCATGAACCAGACGCCGGCCACGACCAGCACCAGGTTCACGAGCGCGAACGCGTCCGCGGCGTCCATCGGGAGCAGCGAGGCGACGAAGGGCAGTGCGGGCCGGTAGATGAACGGCGCCACCGGGCCCATGAGCACGTCGCCGTTGTCGATGAACGACTGGTAGGGGACCATCTTGTAGAACGCGTCGTCGTGGCCCTGGCGGTCCTCGATCATCGCCAGGTAGCTGACGATGTCGATGTTGAGGTGCTCCAGGTGCTTCCCGTCCGCGGTGGTGTACGTGTAGTACTCGTCGGTGGCGAAGAAGTCCGTGCCCGCCAGGTCCATCCGAGCGAAGCGGAGGCCGCCGATCACGGTGGTCAGCAGCATCAGGCCCAGGATCGCCGCGGCGCCCAGACGGCGGGAGGGGGTCGGTGCGGTGTCGAGCGGCGCGTCGTCGACTGCTGCTGCTTCCACCATCGGCACCCCCGCTCGGCTGAACCGTGAGGGTAGACGGTGGGCCCTCGGGCAGTCGACGTCGGACCGGGCCGTCCCGGGTGAGGTCGGGGCGCGAGGGCCGCAGCGGACGCCCGCGTGCCGGGGGCAGCAGCCGCACGCCGGACCCGGCGAACTACGTTGCATCCATCGCCCTTGGCGGGTAGTTCAACGGCAGAACGCCTGACTTTGGATCAGGAAGATGCAGGTTCGAATCCTGCCCCGCCAGCCATGACGACCTTCCCAGGTGACATGTCCGATCCCTTCGCCACCGACGACTTCGGAGATGCGGCTCCCACACCGCCCACGCTGGCGGCGGTCGTGCTCGCCGCGGGCGAGGGACGGCGCATGCAGTCCGAGCGGCCCAAGCCGCTGCACCGGCTGTGCGGCCGGCCGATGCTCATGTACGTCCTGGACTCGCTGGCGGCGACCGACGCCTCCCGTGCCGTGATCGTCGTGGGCCACAAGGGCGACTGGGTGGCCAAGAAGCTGCTCGAGCACTCGCACCGCATCGACATCGAGTTCGTGGAGCAGCGCGTGCAGCGCGGCACCGGCGACGCGGCCCTGGTCGGTCTGGTGGGCCTGCCCGACGACGAGGACGAGGGCGACGTGCTCGTGCTCCCCGGCGACGCGCCGCTGCTGCGGCCGGGCACGATCGCGGAGCTGGTCGAGCACCACCGCGCCACGGGTGCGGCGGCCACGCTGCTCACCGCGGTCATGGAGGACCCGACCGGCTACGGCCGCGTGGTCCGGGGCAAGAACGGCTCGGTCGAGCGGGTGGTCGAGGACGGCGACGCCACGCCCGAGGAGCGCGAGATCGACGAGATCAACACGTCGATCTACTGCTTCCGCCGCAGCCTGCTGGCGCCGGCGCTGCGCCGTGTGCAGCCCGACAACTCCCAGGGCGAGTACTACCTGACCGACGTCGTCGCGGTGCTGTCCGGGACCGGCCACCGCGTGGAGGCCGTGATCGCGCCCGACGCCGCGGAGACCCAGGGCGTGAACGACCGGGTCCAGCTGTCGGTCGCGGAGTCCGAGCTGCGGCGACGCACCAACGAGTCGCTGCTGCGCTCGGGCGTGACCATGCTCGATCCGGCGTCGGTGTTCGTGGACACGACGGTCGAGGTGGGCCAGGACGTGACCCTGTTCCCCGGCGTGATCCTGCAGGGCGCCACCGTGGTGGGCGACGGCACCGAGCTCGGTCCCAACACCCGGCTGGTCGACTGCACGGTCGGCGACGACTGCGTGATCGAGCAGACCACGGCCCGCTCCACCCGGATCGGGGACCGCTGCACGGTCGGCCCGTACGCGTCGTTCGGTCCCGGCGCCGAGCTCCCTTCGGATGTGACGACGGGGCCGTTCTACACTGCGGACACCGCCACCTGATCCGGCGGGGCTGGAGGCGATGTCGGTCATGGAACTGGTCACCAAGAAGCGGCTGACGATGGTGGCCGGTCGCGTCAACCGCGAGCTGGCCGAGGAGATCGCGGAGGCGCTGGGCATCTCGCTGGCGCCCATGGAGATCGCGGAGTTCGCCAACGGCGAGTTGCACTGCAAGTTCGGCGAGTCCATCCGCGGCGCCGACCTGTTCATCTTCCAGAGCCACTGCGCCTACGGCGACCTCTCGGTCAACGACGCGCTCATGGAGCACCTGATCATGGTGGACGCCGCCAAGCGCGCCTCCGCCAAGCGGATCACCGTGGTGGCGCCCTTCTACGGCTACGGCCGCCAGGACCGGAAGGCCGAGGGCCGCGAGCCGATCACCGCAAAGCTGCTCGCCAACATGTTCGAGGTGGCCGGCGCCAAGCGCATCGTCTCGGTCGACCTGCACTCCGGTCAGATCCAGGGCTTCTTCGACGGCCCGGTCGACCACCTCACGGCGATGCCGGTGCTCGTCCAGTGGATGGCGGACAACCTGGGCGACGACCTGGTGGTCGTGTCGCCCGACGCCGGTCGCGTGAAGGTGGCCGAGCGCTACGCCAACGCCCTGCACGCGGACCTGGCGATCGTCCACAAGCGCCGGGTCAAGGGCGCCAAGAACCAGGTCGAGGCCAAGGAGGTCGTCGGCGAGGTCGAGGGCCGCACCTGCGTCCTCATCGACGACATGATCGACACCGCCGGCACGATCGTGGCCGCGGCCGACCAGCTCACCGAGCGGGGCGCCTCCGCCGTGTACTGCGCCGCCACGCACGGCGTGTTCTCGGGCCCGGCCATCGACCGGCTCAAGAACTCGTCGATCGAGAAGGTCGTCGTCACCAACACGCTGCCGCTGCCGCCCGAGAAGCGGATCGACAAGATCGAGGTCCTGTCGGCCGCCGGCATCATCGCCGACGCGATCGACGCCGTCTTCGAGGACACGTCGGTCAGCGAGATCTTCGACGGCCAGAACCAACACTGAGATCGGACTTCGTCCGCTCTCGAAGGGAGCCGCCTCCGGCGGCGCTCATCGTCTGTTCCGGATGAGCCAGGCCTCGCTGCGCTCGGCGGCTCATCCGGGTTGGCTCGCTTCGCTTGCCAACGGACGGGATCGTGTGGCCGTGGCTCGCTTCGCTTTCCAACGGACCGGGTCGTCCTGGCCAACGGAGTTGGGTCGCGGCTGGCCCCGAGCGCTCGCAGCCCGGTAACGTGGCGGGTCGCCCGTCGCCGGGTCGACGTCCGTCGCCGCCCGATCGGGCGGCCAGTTCCGAAGAGTTCGCAGGAGTTCGTCATGTCCGAGGTCACGCTCACCGCCTCCACCGGCCGGGAGACCGGGACCCGCCCGTCCCGCCGCCTCCGTCGTGAGGGCCTCGTCCCCGCCGTCCTCTACGGCGAGGGCAAGGACGCCATCTCCGTCGCGGTCGACTACAAGGAGCTCCGCCGGGCGCTCAGCACCGACGCCGGCCAGAACGCCCTGATCACGCTGACCGTCGAGGGCACGTCGTACCTGACCGTGGTCAAGGACCTGCAGCGCCACCCCGTGCGCCGCGAGGTCACCCACGTCGACTTCCTGACCGTCGATCCCGACGCCGCCATCGAGGTCGAGGTGCCGATCCACCTCGTCGGCGAGGCCAAGGAGGTCACGCAGAACGGTGGCATCACCGAGCAGCGCCTCATGGCCCTCAAGGTGCTGGTGAAGCCCGACGCGATCCCCGACGGGATCGAGGCCGACATCACCGACCTCACGCTCACCACCACGATCACCGCCGCCGACCTGTCGCTGCCGGCCGGCGTCGAGCTGGTGACCGACCCCGATCAGGCCATCGTCACCGCCGAGCTCACCCGTGCCGCCGTCACGGGCCGCGGTGAGGGCGAGGATGGCGAAGAGGGCGAGGGTGGCGACGAGGGCGAGTCGTCCGAGGCCGCCGAGGCCTCCGGCGGCGACGACGCCGAGGGCTGATGCCCTGGGACCGGCTGGTCCTGGGACTGGGGAACCCCGGCGAGCGTTACGCCGGCACGCGCCACAACGTCGGTGCGGATGCGGTCGCCGAGCTCGCCCGTCGCCACGACGGCCGCCTGAAGGCCGACGGCAAGGTCAGCTCGCTGGTCGGTGACGTCCGGATCGGCTCGTCCCGCGTCGTGCTGGCCGTGCCGACCACGTACATGAACGACTCCGGTCAGGCCGCGGCCGCGCTCGTGCGCCGCTACGAGATCGACGACCTGCACCACCTCGTCGTGGCCCACGACGAGCTCGATCTGGACCAGGGCCGCCTCAAGGTGAAGCTCGGTGGCGGGCTGGCCGGCCACAACGGCCTCCGGTCGATCGACGCCCACCTCCACGCCACCGACTTCGTCCGCGTGCGCATGGGCGTGGGCAAGCCGCCGGGCGGTGCGGACCGTGGCGCGGACTGGGTGCTGTCGAAGGTGCGGGGCACCACCCGCAAGGAGCTCGACGTGATGATCGCCGAGGCTGCGGACGCGATCGAGCTCATCGTCACCGACGGCGTCGACGTCGCCATGCAGCGCTACAACCAGCGCGCCTGACCGGTCATCCCCGGTGCTCGGGTCGTGTGGCGCCCGATGTGGGTGCGAGGTGTCCCGGGTCCGGTGGGTCGGTCGGGGGGCCTGAACTCGGGTCGTGTGGCGCCCGATGTGGGCGCGAGGTGTCCCGGGTTCGGTGGGTCGGTCGGGGCGCCCGGCGCGGGGTAGGTTCCCAGCCGCCATGCCCGCACCCCCTGCTCCGAACCCGTCCACGGCCG
>JAEXGP010000392.1 GCA_023450775.1 Actinomycetes bacterium
CCGCGAGCACCACCGCAGCGCCCAGCAGCACGGGGATGCTGGCGGGAAGGGCGACCATGCACGGCAGGAGCGAGAGCTCGACGACCAGTCGCCCGGGCTGCGCCAGCGAGTCGTAGGCCTGACGCACCCGCTGGCCCCAGAAGTGCTCCGCGGTCGGCGGCAGCCGCGCCACGAACACGTCGGGCGCGTCGAGCACCCGACCTCCCACGGCCTCGATCGTGCGGACCAGCTCCCGGTTCTCGAACAGCACGTCGCCGGAGTAGCCCCCGGCCATCACCAGCAGGTCACGGTTCACGCCGAGCGTGCCGGGCCAGTCGGCGCCGAGCGCCCGGTTGACCAGCGTGCGCCCGGTGTCCCACCGGGCGTGCCACGGAAGCCCGTCGGACCCCGCGACGAAGTGGTTCTGCGGACGGACCACGTCGGCGTCGTCGAGGAGTCGGGACAGGCGCGCCAGGGTGCTCCGGGTGTGCCGTACGTCGTCGTCCGCGATCACGACGTGGGCGTGACGCGCGCGCCCCATGCCGGTGAGCACGCCGGCGACCTTGCCGTTGAGCATCCCGCGTCGCTCCTCGTCGACGACCACGTGCTCGATCGAGGGATCGAGCAGACGGGCGTAGGCCTCGTGCACGGCCTCGTCGGAGCCGTCCACCAGGACCACCTGATCCGCCCACCGGCGGAGCCCTCCGAGGTGCCGGGCGAGATCCGCGTGCGCAACGCCGTGGCGGATCGGCACCACGACCGTGAGAGCGAGCGGGTCGGGGTCGTCGGGCATGCGCGCACGCTTGCCCGAGCGACCGAGCGGCATGCCGGGCGCCCCAGCGCCGACCGGACGTTCTCAACGACAGCGGATCGGGAAGTGGTCAGGGATGGATCAGCGATCGTCAGCACCCGCCACATCGACAGCGACCGCGCCGGATGTCGCCGAGCCCGGGGCGAGCGGGACCCAGGGGCCGGACAGCCGGACGATGTCGTTCGGTCCGCTCGAGGTCGAGTTCGACCCGAGCGTGCTGGAACCACGGCCGTGGACCCTGTTGCAGTCGGAGTGGGCGATCGAGCTGGCCGCCGCGCTCCCCGACGGCCCGGTCCTCGAGATGTGCTCGGGCGCCGGCCAGATCGGCCAGGTGGTCGCCCTGGCCACGGGCAGGGACCTGGTCCAGGTGGACAGCTCACCAGCGGCCTGCAGCTACGCCACGTCCAACGCCCGGCGCAACGGGCTCGAGTCACAGGTGGAGGTGTACTGCGCGGAGATCCGGGGCGCGGCGGACCCGGACCTGGGTGCCGGCGCCTTCCCGCTCGTCCTGGCCGACCCGCCGTACCTCCCCACCTCGGAGTGCCAGGAGTTCCCGCTCGATCCGATCGGCGCGATCGACGGCGGTCCCGACGGGCTCCGGATCGTCGCCTCGATGATCGCCAGCATCAGCCGGCACCTCAGCCCCGAGGGGGTCGCCCTGCTCCAGCTGTGGGGTCGGTCCCAGGTCCTGCAGGTCGATCGACTCGACCTGCAGGACCTGGAGATCGACGACATCCGGGCGCACGATCCGCGACGTGCCGTGGCGCTGCTCCGGAGGAAGTAGCCCCGTCAGCGGCCGAAGACGTCCCGGACCTTGCCGACGACGCCCTCGACGACCTCGGTCGCCTTCTGTGCGAGCGAGCTGTTCGCCTGCCCGAGGACCATGGTGCGCTGCATCTCGGCCGCCCACTCCAGGTGCGCCTCGGCCGGTGGGAGCACCTTCGCCACCGCCGCCTCCATGGCGGTCCGGGCCGGCGAGTCCTCGAGTCCCTCGGCGATGGACGACAACAGCGACGCGTTCGCCACGCACAGGGTGGAGGACAGGAGCGCCGCCTCGATGCCCTTGAGCTCGAGGGTCATCTGGTCCGCCGCACCGCTGAGGAGGAAGGCGGACAGCATCCGCGTGTCGATCGCCTCGGTCATGCGCGCCGGCTGACTGGCGTACCGCAGCGGCACGCCCAGGTCGTCGGCCAGCGCTTCGTAGGCCAGCGCCGCCTCCATGGCGTCGGACTGGAACTCGTCGAACCGGTGCTTCGCAGCGGGGTTGTTGGTCCGCGCCTCGAGCGACTTGAACAGGCTCACGCCCGTCCCTCGTGCGTGGCGCACGAGGCGATCAGGTCGGCCAGGAACGGGCCGTTCAGGCCCGATCCCGCGCCGACGTCGACCAGGACCTCGACGGTCACCGACCGCACCGGGTAGACGACCATCATCGGGCCGGTCTTCGCGACGGCGCCGGTGTCCCAGGTGACGGGGGTCTGGATCATCGTGTCGGTCATGGGTCGCCTCCTCAGCTGACCTTCTGCGGCTCGCGGAGCCGCTCGATCGGATGGGGTCCTTCGGTCTCGGAGCGGTACTCCTGGCCGAACTGCTCGCGGTGCAGGTCGATGACCTTCTCGCTGGGCACCTCGGACTCGTTGACCATCTCCTGGTAGGACTCGTAGCGGGCGTGCGGCTCGGCGCCGTACCGGGTGCCCTCGGTCGTCATGTCGACCTGCGTGGCGAGCACCTGGCGGATGAAGTCCTTGTTCGACTCGAACGTGAGCGCAGTCGGCAGCTCGGTGGGGATGCCGATCTCGGCCGGCTCACGGCCCTCGTAGCGACGCATGAGGTCGACGGCGTTCTGGAACTGGGTGATCTCCATGTTGAGGTGGAGCTCCCAGATCGCCTTGATCCGCGCGTCGCTCTCCTGCTCCATCATCGAGTTGTAGAGGTAGATCTCGTTGTACTTGTGCCAGACGAGGTTCTCGCCCCAGGTCATGGCCGGGTCCATGAGGGACTCGTACTGGGTGACGTGCTGCTCCTCGATCTCCTTGATCTCCGCGTACAGCGCACGAGCGATCGGCTCGATGGGTCGGTTGCCGATCGTCATGTAGAAGTTCATGACGGCCTGCTCCGCCGCCACGATCGTGAGCGCGTTGAGCTTGGTCTGCGGGTGGGCGGAGTGACCCTCCACGTGGCAACGCACGTCGTCGAGCGGGTGACGGTGCTCCTGGATGGTCGGCCGGCCCGGCATGACCTCGGTGAGGGTGTCGACGATGCGCTCGGCCTTCTTGCCCTCCAGCATCTCGTAGAGGTTGGCGTACCGGTACAGGTGGTCGAAGTCCTCGAGGAGCCCGAACTCCAGGGTGGCCCGGACGTACGGATCCGGCTCGTTCCGAGCGAGCCACGCTGTGAGGTCCACCGCCTCCTGCTCGTAGCCCAGCGTGAGCTCGAGCGTGGACTCCTCACCCGGCACCAGCCCGCTGACGACGGTCTGCTGCTGCTGGTCGGTCCGGCGTGACAGCGCGAGCTGCTCACGGATCTCGGGCACGTCGGTGTGCCGGGCGAACTGGTGGGAGAACAGGATCGACTCGAACTCCACGCCGTTCATGAGGATCACGCGGCAGCGGGTGTAGGGGTCGACCGTCTCGTGGTCGTAGGGATCGACGTTGAGCTCGGACCAGTTCCGGATCTGCTGGTCGATCGGGATGCCCCGCTGTTCGAGGGGGTCGAAGGTCATGGTGTGCTCCTGGGGAGGTGGGCGTCGGGACTCGCCGCGGCCTACCCCCGTGGTCCCGGTCCAGAAGCGGGCCGGCGACGATCCCCCGAACGGTGCACTGGTCGAGCTGGGATCACCGGAGGAGCTGGGAGCAGCGCGCGGTCACCCCGCCGCGGCGCGGCGCTGCGGAGCGAGTCTGGGACGGCCCGACCGGGGTAGCGCAGGGCCCATGTCGACGCCGATCGAGCTCCCCTTCACCGCGGCGGACGGTCACGACGGGAGGGGCGAGCTGCTGTTCATCGGCACGGCGACGGTGCTCCTGCGCTACGGCGGCTTCACCGTGCTGACCGACCCGAACTTCCTGCACCAGGGCGAGCACGCACCCCTCGGCGGGGGCCTCCGGAGCCGTCGTCTCACCGAACCGGCCATGAGCGTCGACGAGCTCCCGCCGATCGACGTGGTCGTCCTGTCCCACCACCACGGCGACCACTTCGACCATCGCGCCGCTGACGGTCTTCCGAAGGACGTCCCGATCGTGACCACGCGGCACGCCGCCCGGAAGCTGGCCAAGCAGGGCTTCACCGACGCCCGCCCGCTCGAGACGTGGGCGCACCAGGACCTCCGACGGGGGGACCGCACGTTGCGGATCACCGCCACGCCCGGACGCCACGCGCCCGGTCTGCTCGACGTGGCCATGCCACCGGTGATGGGCAGCGTGCTGGAGTTCGGCGACGCGTCGGCAGCGGACCTGCGCATCTACGTCACGGGCGACACGCTGGTCCACGACCGGCTGCGCGACATCCCGCGTCGCTGTCCCGACCTCCACCTCGCACTCCTGCACCTGGGCGGCACCCGCCTGTTCGGGGTCACGCTGACCATGGACGCGGCCCAGGGCGTGGAGGCGCTGCGCATCGTCGGGCCGCGCCACGCCGTCCCGATCCACTACGACGACTACACGGTGTTCAAGTCGCCGCTCAGCGAGTTCCGGGCCCAGGTCGACGCTGCGGACGACGTGCACACGGTCGTGCACTACCTCGACCGTGGCGAATCGCTCCGTTTCAGCGCGGCGGATCTGACCGGTTGACCTCGTCGCCGTGCGAGGGCCGGCGACGGCGCTCCGCCCCCGGAGCTACTTCTTCGACTTCGTGCTCTTCGAGTTCGTGCTCTTCGACTTCGTGCTCTTCGACTTCGTGCTGTCCGACTTCTTGCCGTTCGACTTCTTGGCGGCCGCCTTGCCGCCCTTGCGACCGGCCGCCTTGTGCTGGGCGGTCGTCCCGCCCTGGTCCGCCTTGCCCGAACCGGAGTGCGACTTCTTGCCACCCTTCTTCGACGCTCCCGGGGAGTTCGCGATCTTCGCCGCGCGCTCCTTGGACATGCCCTTGTCCTTGAGCTTCTCGTACTGCTTCTCGTTCTTCACGTTCGCGGACTTGCTCGGCATGACGTTCCTCCGGTCGCACGGGTCGAGGAGCAACTACCCGGAGACCGGACGGCCGACCACACCCGCGAGTCAGGTCCCGCTCGTGCGGTACTCCGGGTCGAAGATCGCCCCGATGACGGAGCGCCGTACGTCCTCGGGGAGCAGGAGCCGTTCGTCGGCCAGCTTCGCCGCAGCGAGGCCGACCTCGATCACGTAGTGCAGACGGCTGGGGTACCGCTCCTCGATCGACGCCCTCGGGTCGCCGGACCTCTGACGGTCCGCCTCGTTGGCGGGGAACGCGATCCGCTGACCGCTCACGTTGCACATGTCGTCCTCCGCGTGGCCGGCGCTGCGGACGTTCCACCCGGAGTAGGTGGCCAGCGGCGCGGCGATCTCGGGCAGCCGGATGCCGGCGACGTCGTTGCCGTCGGCGTCGGTGGCGGGCACGAAGACCGGGTAGGCCCCGGGGGTGATCGCCGGCGGCAGCGTGGTGAGGATGCCCTGCGAGAACTGGCTCCCGAAGTCGAGGACGTCGCCGGTGGTCGTCCGGCCGGTGTAGGTCACGTCGGGGATCTCGGGGAACCCCACGCCCGGCTGCGGGAGGGCGGGCACGAGCGTCCCGTCCCGTCGCCGTGGCACCCGGTTGGCCGGCGGCTCGGTGCCGTCGACGACCCAGTCGTCGAGCGCCACCAGGAGCGCCCGGGCGACCGGGTCCGGCAGCAGCGGGTTCTGATCCTCGCGACACGGCCCCTGCCCCTTCTGGGGAGCGTGCGACAGGCTCGACAGCAGGTAGTAGCGCACGTTCGGGGTCGCGGCGAGGTCCAGGTCGTCGCCCTGGGTGTCGGTGGTGAGGAGCGACGCGGCCTTGTTCCAGTACTCGGTGTCCGAGTTGATCTCGAACACCTTCGGGCACGTCTCGCTCGACCGGCACTTCCGATGCACTCCGTCGGTCCGCCCGGTGACGGGATCGGTGGTCACCTGGTTCGCGAACGGGAACTGCCGCTCGGGGTACCACCGGCCGATGTGCTGGCGCATGGAGCGACCGGGCTGGGCGAACCGGTAGTTGAAGAACCCGCCGGACGCGCCGCCGACGAGGCTTTCGATGCCGTCGATGGCGGGCTTCCCGGGTGCCACCTCGTTGAAGCCCATGCGGATGAAGTCGTGGAGGAAGCGGCACGGCTGCGAGTAGCAGAACGCGTGGATCTGCTGCGCCTGGCCGTACAGCGGGTTCCGGTTCCCCATCTGGTCGGTGGTCGCGTCGCGGACGAACGCGGCGACGTCTCGGATGACGGCGAAGGACACGCCGACGACGATCGGGTTCTTGGCCTGGTAGGTGAGCTCGTACAAGGCGCTCTTCTGGAAGGTCGTCCCTTCTGGCAGCAGGTGCACCGAGGTCCCGGTGTCGTCATAGCTCCACTGCGACGCGGGGACGACCTGGGGAGGGTCGTCGTAGCGGAGGCGATACGTCAGGGTCGCCTGCGACCGGTCGAGTGTCGCGGCGGCATACGTCAGCGGGTGTCGCTCGACCTCGGTCTCGTCGTCGGACGTGATCTCCTCGAGCGCCGGCCCGACGATGCCCGTCCCGTCGGAGTTCACCGCCACCGGATACGTCGCCTCGAGCAGGTCGTCCCCGCTCACCGTCGGGTCCCACCCGACCGACAGGACGCTGTAGCCCTCGCGCATCAGGAACCCGTTGCCCGCGTCGAGCGCCTCGGACGGGTCGTTCAGCGGCGGGGCGCTGTTCAGGAAGAACAGCGACACGACGTTGCCGCGGTTGGTCGGCTCGTAGACCAGACGATGGTTGCCACGGGACGGATCGACCGGTCGCAGCAGCGTGAAGTCCACCTCGTACTCGACGAAGCCGCGACCGTTGCGCGGTAGGTTCGTGAGATCCGCGATCGGTGCGTTGCGCGGGTCGCCGGGATCGACCCAGCCGACGATGCTCCCCCGCACCTGCTCGTACCGGCCGACCGTGCCGAACGACCGGCCCCGGAACGCAGGACGCACCTCGTCGACGCGCACCTCCCGGACCCCGGCACCCTCGGGTACCGGTACCGGCTCGATCGTCGAGGTCGTGGCGCCCCCGCCGCCAGGGCTCGGCACGCCCGGGCCCGCCGTGCACGCGACCACGGCGACGAGGCACAACACGACCGCCGCTCCCGACCAGACCTTGGCGCGCGTCGACGCGACGCGATGACTCGTCCCCATGCGGCTTCCCTCCAACGTCGTCGACCGCCCACGGCGCCCGACTCCCGGCGACACGTCCGAATGTATTTCAGTCGACTGCACATATCCAGCCCTCGTGCCGCGGCGGACGCCGAGCTGCCTGGGCATCCGCCTACGATGCAGGCCATGGAGGTTCAGCCCACTGAAGGGGAAGCGGTGAGCGAACCCGGCGCCGAGCTCCCCCGCCGGGCCGCCCGACGGCGTGCGACGGAGCGGGCGCTGCGGACCGCCGCCATCGGCCTCATCACCGAACGGGGCTACGACGCCACGTCCACGTCCGACATCGCCGCGGTCGCCGGCGTGACCCAGCGGACGTTCTTCAACTACTTCCCGACCAAGGAGGCCGTCGTGCTGCCGCCGGCGGACTTCCTGGCCGACGTCGCCACCGCCGCGCTCCGCAGCCGTCCGATCGGCGAGGACGTGCCCGCCTCGCTCGCCGCTGCGGCCATGCGGACGACCCGCACGTTCGCCGCGTCGGCCCTCGACGACGCCGGCGAGCCGGACGGTCGCCGCGAGCTCTCGCTCGCCGTGGTGCGCCTTGTGTTCGGAGAGCCGGCGGTGCGGAAGCTGTTCCTGGAGCGGCGGGCCGCCGTGGAGGAGGCGGTGTGGGAGACCCTGATCGAGCGCGGCGCATCACCGGATGATCTCGAGGCCAGGAGCGCGGTCAGCACCGTGGTCGCCCTGACCTACCTCGCGTTGCGGATCTGGGCGGAGGGCGGCGGGGTGGAGCCGCTGCCGGCCGTGTGCGCCCGCTGCCTGCTCACGGCGCCCGACCCCGCCCGGTTCGCGGCCGGCGTCACCGCCACCGACACCTGAGGACGATCCCATCGTCCTCGACGAGCAGGGGTTGTCGTCGGCGATCGTCAGCATTATCTTCCATATCTGACAGGAAACCTTACAGGAGGTGTCATGATGCTGATGCGTACCGACCCCTTCCGTCAGTGGGACCGGTTCTTCGAACAGGCCACCTCGGCCTTCAACGCGCCGATCGACGCCTACCGACTGGGCGACGTGGTGACCGTGCAGTTCGACCTCCCGGGCGTCGATCCCGACTCGTTGGACGTGCAGATCGAGCGCGGCGAGCTGCGGTTGACCGCGCAGCGCCGGAGCTCAGCGCCGGAGGGGGCCCAGTACCTGATCAGGGAGCGGACCGACACCACGGTCACGCGCCGGTTGATGCTGGGCGAGACGCTCGACGTGGATCACGTCGACGCCGAGTACCAGGACGGGGTGCTCACGCTGCGCATGCCGCTCCACGAGGCGGCCAAGCCCCGTCGGGTGGAGATCCGCCGAGCGGCGGCGGAACCGGAACGCCAGGCCATCACCGTGGAGTCGTCCGCGTCCGAGAACGCGACGAGCGGCTGACGAGGTGGCGGCGACGGCCGGCGGGCGGGGTGCCCGCAGCTCGGGCGACGACCGACGGACCGGTGCTGCGAAGCCCCGCTCGCTGGCCTCGCGCCTCGACGATCCCCACGAGCCGCTCTACACCATGGCGGTGGCTGCGGACCTGCTGGGCACCGACGACCAGACGCTGCGCCGGCTCGGCGCGGCGTTGGGTCGGCGGAGCGCCCGTCCGTCCGGCAACCAGCGGCGCTTCAGCCGTGCCGACCTGGAGGCGCTCGAGCACGGCCTCCGCCTGGCCACCGAGGGCCATCCGCCGCAGTCGATCGCTCGCATCCTGGACCTCGAGCGGGAGCTCACCAGACGGAGCGCGGGGACCGACCGGCGGCGCTGACCCCGTCGACCGCGCTCCCTCGCGTCCTCGTCGGCCCGGCGTCAGGTCGACGCATGCCGGCGCCGGAGCACGGCGGCGATCGAGGCGAACGGGATGACCAGGTACAGCGAGACGAGCAGGTAGAGGACGACCGCGACGATCGGGAGCAGCAGCCCGACGACCAGCGCCGCCACGTAGGCCACCATGCTCGGGGCCAGCTTCTGGTCGAGGCTCCTCACGTCCTCGTCGGCGAGGTCGGCCCGGAGGAGACCTCTCGACTCGCTGTAGCGCCACAGCGCCATCACGGTCAGGCGGATGGCGAGCAGCGTCAGTCCGTAGATCGTCACGGCGACCCGCTCGCCCGCCTCCGAGTTCAGGTACTCCGCGAGGAGCCGCGTCGGAACCGGCAGGAAGCTCACGACCAGCAGCAGCACCAGGTTGATGCGCAGCAGCAGCGGATCGGCCCGCTCGAGGTAGTCGGTGATCGTCGAGTGCGCGATCCACACCGCGCCGATCGTGAAGAAGCTGACGAGGTAGGCGACGTAGGTCGGCCACTGCTCGACCACGGCGCTCAGGAGGTCCTCGCCCCTCCCGGTCGGGATCGCGATCTCCAGCACCAGCAGCGTGACCGCGATCGCGAACACCCCGTCGCTGAAGCTCTCCATCCGACCGGTCCGCAGCCCGGCCACCCGGCGCTCCGCCGACGGTTCGTCGTCGGGGGCCGGATCCGGCTCGTCAGGCGTCATCGCTCCCATCCACGGACGTGCGGGTGTCCGGCTTCGTCCAGTCCGGCCGCATCCGGTCTGGTCGGGTCCAGTCTGGCCACTGGCCGGCGGCCGCGCGGCGACCGAACGCCGTGCGGACCACCGGAGCTCCCGCCGATGGGTCGCGCGGCCCAGATGTCTCAGTGTCGGGCGTCTCGACGCCGATGCAGCAGCGATGCCCCAACACCGGAGCCCGAGGTGAGCGGACCTGCGCCGGATCCGTCGACCGATCTGTTGATCGACGGACGGCTCCACCAGGTCCTCGACGCGTCCGTCGACGCGCTCATGGTGCTGGGCGACGGCGGGGTCGTGATCAGCGCGAGCCCCAGCGCCGAGCGGCTCCTCGGACGATCGATCGCGGAGCTCAAGGAGATCCACCCGCTCGACCTGGTGCACCCGGACGACTTGCCGGAGGCGGCGCTGCTGCTCGACCGGCTCGTGAGCGGCATCGACGACGACAACGCACCGATCCTGCGGGTGGACGTCGCCGGTCATGGCTACGCGTGGTTGGAGATCATGGGGCGCGATCTCACCGATGTGCCCGGGGTCGGTGGCGTGGTGCTGGCGGCCCGCGACGTCTCCCGACGGATCGAGCTGGAAGAGGAGCTGCGCGCCTCGCACCGCCGGTTCGAGTCGCTCCTGCGCAACAGCAACGACGGCATCGTCGTGCTCGACGACCAGTTGGAGCTCACCTACGCCAGCCCGTCGATCGAGCGGCTGAGCGGCTTCCGGCCCGAGGCGATGATCGGCTACGACGTCTCGGCGGTCGTCCTCGAGCCCGAGCGCACCGAGCTGCTCGCCGCCCTGGACCGGGTGAAGGCCGACCCGGAGCTGATCGAGTCGCTCCGGGTGCAGATCCAGCACCGCTCGGGTGGGCGTCGATGGTTCGAGGTCCGGGTCTCGAACCAGCTCCACGACCCGGCGATCGCCGGCGTGATCGCCAACCTGCGCGACGTGACCGACATGGTCCAGGCCGAGGCGGAGGCCGCCCGCCTGACCGAGATCTTCGACCTGACCGACGACCTGGTCACGGTGGTCGACGGCGAGTCCCGCCTGCAGTACATGAACCCCGCCTGCGCCCGGTTCTTCGACATCCCGACCGACCAGGTACCGATCGGCGAGGTGTGGCAGATCTCGGAGTTGATGCCGGCTGACGGCGCGCCGTGCGTCTTCGCCGAGGGCAACCGGATCTTCCGGACGGAGGTCGTGCTCGACCGCCCCGACGGGACGGCCGTCCCGTTCGCCGTGCAGGTGATCGCCCACCAGGACGAGGACGGGACGATCGGTCGCTACTCGGCCGTCGCCCACGACATCAGCCAGAGCAAGCTCCTGGAGGCCTCGCTCGAGCACCAGGCCCTGCACGACCCGTTGACGGGCCTGCCGAACCGGGCGCTCCTCGAGGACCGCATGCGCGGTGCCCGTCGTCGCTCCGGGTGCTCGACCGCACCGATGTCGCTGCTCTTCGTCGACCTCGACCACTTCAAGGTCATCAACGACAGTCTCGGTCACGGCTTCGGCGACCGGCTGCTGTGCGCCGTGGCCGACCGGCTCCGCGGCATCGTGCGGACGGAGGACACGATCGCCCGCTTCGGCGGCGACGAGTTCGTCATCCTCTGCGAGGGGCCGGGCGCCGGAGCGGCCGCCCGCGACATCGCGCGGCGGATCAGCGACGTGCTCGTCGAACCGGTCGTCGTCGACGGCAGCCCCGTGCACGTGGGCGTCTCGATCGGTGTGGCGGACGCGACCGCCAGCGCCGAGGACGACGAACCCGGCGCGCTCATCCGTGACGCGGACACCGCCATGTACCGGGCCAAGGCCAGCGGCCGGGGACGGGCGGTGGTGTTCGACGACGACCTGCGCCGCCGAGCGGTGGAGCGGCAGCGCATCGAGTCCGCGCTCCGCGACGCCCCGACGAACGGCTCGCTCGTGCTCCACTACCAGCCGATGGTCGACCTGGCCACGGGCGCCCTCCGCGGGGTGGAGGCGCTGGTCCGCTGGCGCCACGGCGGCGAGCTCCTCGGGCCCGGCGACTTCATCCCCATCGCCGAGGAGACCGACCTGATCCTGCCGCTGGGCGCCTGGGTGCTCGAGGCGGCGTGCGTGGACCTCGCCCGGTGGCAGCAGCTCCCGGGGTGGGACCACCTCGGACTCTCCGTCAACGTGTCGGTGCGCCAGCTGCAGCACGGCGGGTTCGTCGACGGCGTGCACGAGGTCCTCCGGTCCTCCGGCATCCGGCCACGGACGCTGTCGCTCGAGATCACCGAGTCGGTGCTGCTCGACGACGCCGCGATGGACCCGCGGAGCGCCGACCGCCTGCACGACCTCGGCGTCGACCTGGCGATCGACGACTTCGGCACCGGCTACTCCTCGCTCACCTACCTGGCCCGGCTGCCGGTCGACGAGGTGAAGCTGGACCGCACGTTCCTGGAGGCGGCGGGGTCCGATGTCGTCCGGAACCGGGTCGTCGGCGGCGTCGTGGACCTGGTCAAGGCGCTCGGTCTCCGATGCGTCGCGGAGGGCATAGAGTCGGCGGACCAGTTCCGGCTGCTCGCCGACCTGGGTTGCGACATGGCCCAGGGCTTCCACATCGATCGCCCGATGACCTCCGAGCAGCTGACCGAGCACCTGGCGTCGCATCGCCCGCCGGACCGGTGGCCGTCCCTGCGCGGCACGGCGCGGATCGTCGGGATCTGACCCCGGCCGCTCAGCCGAGCGGGCCGTTGGTGACCAGGTGCGCGATGTCCTCGACGAGGAGGACGGTCAGCAGCCCGATCACGCACACCGCGATCGCCGAGACGGGCCAACGCCAACGGTGATCCACCTGGAAGAACCGGCGGATCGTGAACACGTCGCACGTCATGGCGATGACGCCGATGATCACGCCGAGGATGGGGCCGACGCCCGACACGATGCCGATCGCCGGCAGGACGAACGGGAAGATCACGTACGTCAGCGTGCAGCGGGTGGCCGAGATCAGCATCGACCGCTGGAAGGTGGCGTAGGCGGACGCCGCCGACACGCCCGGCGGACGCTCCTTGATCCGCAGCACCTTGCGCACCAGCAGGTCGGCCCTGGAACGGGACACGGGCGCCGCGTCCTGCTGGACGGGGCACGAGCCGACCGCCGTCGTCTCGGCGAGCGCGGCGTGATCGACGGGACAGCGGGAAGCGGAGGTCCCCGGGGAGGAGCCGACGACGCCGGCCGGGACAGAGCGCATCGACGCCCAAGTTAGGAGACGACGGGCCCGCGCCACCAAGCGACGGCCCGATGCCACAGCGCGCGCCGATCTGGGCCGGTGCCGGTCGGCGACGCGGCTTCGAGATGTCGCGAGCCGGCGGTTGCCGCGTCCTCGCCAGCGCCGCTGACGGCTATCGCATCTCCCGCAGCAACTGCTCGCAGGCATCCGCGCAGGTGCGGCACACCGCTGCGCAGATGCCGCAGTGCTCCATGGCTCCGGCGTGGTGCTCGCATGCCTCGGCACAGCTCCGACACGCCGCGCGGCACGCCTCGACGAGCGCTGCCGTGACCGCGGCGTCGTACTCGGTCTGGCGGGCCAGCACGCGACCGGTCGCCGCGCAGACGTCTGCGCAGTCCAGGTTGCGGCGGATGCACCTGGCCATCTCCCCGGCGTCCGATTCCGACAGGCATGCGTCGGCGCACTGGGTGCAGGTGCTCGCGCAGTCGGCCAACACGTCGATCGCCTCTGCCATTCGGTCCCGGTCGAGGCCGAACCCGCCCGGGAACGAGTCGAGCATGGCGTGGGTGTGGGACATGAGGTCCTCCATCGGTCGGGCTCTGGCGCGGCGGCTCTACCCGGACCGACCACGTGCAGACGGTGTGACACCGGGCCCGGCCACCCCTGTTCCAGGCGGGTGACACATGGCAGACTCGCCGCGTGTCGACGAGTGACACGCTCCTCGAACACGCACGGGCAGCGTTCGCGCAGAGCAGGTGGGCCGCAGCGCGCGCTGCGCTCGAGGACGCGGACGCCGACCAGCCCCTCGGCGCCGAGGACCTCGAACGGCTCGCCTGGTCGTGCCGTTGGGAGAGCGATCCGGGGGCGTTCCTCGACGCACTCGAACGGGCCGAGGTGGCGTTCGATGCCGCCAGGGACATGGCCGGCGCCGCCCGCATGGCGCTGGAGCAGGCCCGGCACCACGCGATGATGCTCGACAGCGCGGTCGCGCTGACGTGCTACGTCCGGGCCACCGAGTACCTCGCCGACGCACCGGAGTGCGCCGAGCACGCGCAGGCGCAGTGGTCGCTGGCCTTCACGCTCATGCAGGCGGGCGACGGCGACGGCGCCCGGACCGCACTGCTCGAGGCCCGCGAGATCGCTCGCCGGGTGGCGAGCCCGGGCATGGAGGCGATGGCGGTGCAGGGCCTGGCCCACGTGGCCGCCACCGAGGGCGAGGTCGGCGAGGTCCTCCCGCTGCTCGACGAGGCCGCGGCGCTGGCCATGCGGCCGGGCGTCGCCCCCGTGCACGCGGGCTACGTGTACTGCGCCGTGATCTCGGTGTGCCGGGCGGTCTGCGACTGGGGGCGGGCCACCGAGTGGACGAAGGTCTCGACCCGCTACTGCGAGCGCGAGTCGATCGCCGGCTACACCGGGCTCTGCCGGTTCCACCAGGGCGAGATCGACCGCCTCCACGGCAAGATCGCCGACGCGGAGCGGCGGGTCCTGCAGGCGTGCGAGGAGCTTCTCGACATCAACCGCTACAGCGCCGGTTGGGGTTACAGCGAGCTGGTCGAGATCCGCGTGCGCCGAGGTGACCTCGAGGGTGCGGAGGAGGCACTGGCGGAGGCCATCGCGCTGGGCGACGACGGACAGCCCGGCCGAGGGCGCCTGCTCCTGGCGCAGGGGGACCCACGGGCGGCGGCGCGCAGCCTGAGCCGGGCGCTCGCCGATCCCGGCTTCGTGGCGCGCGAGCGTCGGGTGTTCCTGCTCCCCGTGTACGTCACGGCGTGCCTCGCCGTGGGTGACGAGGCTGCGGCGGCGGAGGCCGTCGCCGAGATGGAGGAGCTCGCCCGACGGTTCGACACCCTCGGTCCGGCAGCCGCCGCGAAGGTCGCGCGCGGCCAGCTGTCACTCCACCGGGGCGACACCGACGCAGCGATCACGGCCCTCCGGGAGGGTGTCCGCATGTGGAGCGAGGTCGATGCCCCGTACGAGGCGGCGCAGACCCGGGTGCTGCTCGCGCGGGCGCTGACCGCCGACGGTGACGCCGCGGGCGCGCGTCTGGAGCTCAGGGCCGCCGGACGCCTCGCCGACGAGTTCGGGGTGGCCGTCGACCTGGACATCACACCCGCGGACCACGAGAGCATCCGGACGGTCCGGGCGTTCATGTTCTCCGACATCGTCGAGTCGACGCGGCTCTCCGAGGCGATGGGCGACGCAGCGTGGGAACCGCTGCTGCGGTGGCACGACCGCACCCTTCGGGCGGAGTTCGAGCGATGGCGCGGCGAGGAGATCAAGCACGGGGGCGACGGGTTCTTCGTGGCGTTCGCCGGCGCGGACGACGGGCTGCAGTGCGCGATCGCGATCCAGCGGGCCTTGGCGCGGCACCGGGCCGAGCACGGCTTCGCGCTGAACGTCCGCATCGGGCTCCACGTCGGGGAAGCGACATCGCGGGACTCCGACTACTTCGGTTCTGCGGTCACCCGCGCGGCGCGGGTGGCGGCGGCCGCCGGCGCCGGCGAGGTGTTGGCCACCCTCGACACCATCGCTGCCGCCCCGGGCATCCCGGTGTCGGGCGAGCGGACGCTGCAGCTCAAGGGCATCGCGGAGCCGGTCGTGGCGGCGCTCGTGAACTGGGGCGGGGGCGACGACGTGCTCTGACGTCTGGCGCTGTCTCGCCCGCGCCTGATCGCTCGGGAGGGCCGCTTCGTTACGGGCGGCACGGGTGCTTGCGGACCACCGGCAGGGCCGGTTTCGAGCAGCGCCCACAGGGGTAACCGGCTCGTACCCGTACTCGACGGATCCCGCTGCGGGTCCCGTGGCGGGCAGGCTGGAGGTCTGGATGCGCGTCGGACTGCTGGCACCACCTTGGTGCTCCGTACCGCCCCGTTCGTACGGCGGAACGGAGCAGATCGTGCACCTCCTCGCTGAAGGACTCGTCGCGGCCGGGAACGAGGTCGCGCTGTTCGCGACCGGCGACTCGCGGACCGCCGGTGACCTCGGATCCTTCTTCGACCAGCCGCCCCGCCCGATGGGCCTCGGCACGTTCGAGGCGGCCCACGCGTCGGCGGGCTACCGCTACCTGACCGGGATGGGCGTCGACGTCGTACACGACCACACGTCGATCGGCGCGCTGGTCGCGCCGGACGTGGACCGGCTCGTGGTGACGAACCACGGGCCGTTCGACCCGAGCATCTCGGAGGTGCTTCGGCGCATCGCCGACCACGCCGCCGTGGTGGCGATCTCCAGGTCGCAGGCGGCCATGGGCGCGGCAGCCGGTGTACCGATCGCAGCGGTCATCCACCACGGGATCGATGTCGGCTCGATCCCGATCGGTGCCGGCGACGGCGGGTACGCGCTCTTCCTCGGTCGGATGGCAGCGGTGAAGGGCGCCGCCGACGCGATCGCGATCGCGCGCCGGGCACGGGTGCCACTGGTGCTGGCGGGGAAGTGCGCCGATCCAGAGGAGTTGGAGTACTTCGATCGGGAGGTCGCACCTCAGCTGGGAGACGACGTGGAATGGCGGGGGGAGGTCGACCCCGAAGAGAAGCACCGACTCCTCGGGGGTGCGATGGCGCTCATCAACCCGATCTCGTGGCCGGAGCCGTTCGGCCTGGTGATGACCGAGGCGCTCGCCTGCGGGACACCGGTCGTCACGACTCCCTGCGGGGCCGCACCCGAGATCGTCGACGACGGGACGACCGGGTTCGTCCGCGACCGGCCTGGCCTTGCGGATGCGTTGGGCCGGGTCGGCCAGATCGACCGTGCGGCATGCCGACGGTCCGCGGTCGAGCGATTCTCCGTCGACCGGATGGTGGAGGAGCACCTCCGCCTCTACGAGCAGTTCCTGTGATCGACGCGTCGCTCGCCCAACTGCGCACGACCCCGTCCGACGAGGGCGCCCCACCCGGGGACGTCGGACGTCGCCATCGCGGGACGGGGGACGGACGGGGTACGTGACCGTCATGGCCGAAGCAGGCGCCTACGGCTACGACGCGGAGCGGGCAGAGGAGCCACCACCGTCGGTCACTCTGGTCGCCGGCACGAGCTTCGTCGTGTGCTCACCGGCGGGCACGGTGCGACCACAGGACCACGCCGGGTACTTCGCCGGGGACACCCGACTCCTGTCCGCGCTCGACGTGCATGTCGACGGTCAGTCGATCCGGTTGCTGGACCACCATCACGAGCCGACCACGCTGACCGCCGTCGGGTACGTCGGCACGGATGTACGGCCCAGCCTGGCGATCACGTCCACGCTGCAGCTCGGCGAGCAGCTGTCCCTGACCATCGGGATCGAACACCTCGAGCCGCTGCCGCTCGTGGCGACGTTGTCGCTGGAGGTCGACGCCGACTTCGCAGACGTCTTCGACGTGAAGCAGGGCACCCAGGGCAGCCACCGTCACGTGGCGGTGGAACCGGTTCCGACCGGGATCGAGCTGCGCTACGAGCACGACGGCTTCGAACGGGCGGTCCAGATCGCAGCCCCGGCGGACCACACCGTCACTCCCGAGGGGCTCGTGGTGGCAGTGCCGCTCGGACCGAGGGGCCGGGCCGAGCTCCGGTTCGAGTTCGTACCGCTGCTGGAGCAGGACGAGGCGGATCCACCGTCGCCCACTCCGACCAGCGCCACCGCCCGATCCTTGGCCGGGGCCGATCCGGCGATCAAAACGGCGCCGCGGGATCTGGGCGCACAGGTCCGGCGCGGCGTCGCCGACCTCCGCACGCTCCTCCTGGACGATCCGGACTCGCCGGACCGGCCGATCGTCGCCGCGGGGTCGCCGTGGTTCCTGGCCCTCTTCGGTCGGGACTCGATCATCACGGCGTGGCAATCGCTCCCGCTGGGCACGGAGCTGGCCGTGGGGGTGCTCGAAGCGCTGGCGGCACGCCAGGGTCGCCGAGAGGTGACCGCAACGGCGGAGCAGCCCGGACGCATCCTCCACGAGGTGCGTCGAGGTGAGGTGGTGCGCCGCGCCGGCGGATGGGGCGAGGTGTACTACGGATCGGCGGACGCCACTCCCCTGTTCGTCATGCTCCTTGCCGAGGCGTGGCGATGGGGCGCACCGACGGATCGGATCGCGGCGCTGCTGCCGGCGGCCGAGCGAGCGGTCGAGTGGATCGACGGTGCAGGCGATCCCGACGGCAACGGGTTCGTGGAGACGAGCCTGCCCCGACGCGGTTCGACCGCGGCGCTGGTGAACCAGTCCTGGAAGGACTCCGACGACTCCATCCGGCACCCCGACGGCAGGATCGCCACCCCACCGGTCGCGACCGTGGAGGTGCAGGGATACTGCGAGGCGGCCGAGCGCGCGCTCGCCGACCTGCGGGACGCCCTGGGCGACGGCGACGGCGGACCGCTGCGCGAACGCGCGGCCCGCCGCCGGGACGCGATCGACGCCGCCTACTGGCTCGACGACGAACGGTGCCACGCCCTCGCCCTCGACGCCGACGGCGCGCCGGTCGCCTCCCCGTCGAGCAACGCCGGCCACCTCCTCTGGTCGGGCAGCGCGCTTCCCGAACGGCGCCAGCCGCTCGGGGCCCGCCTCATGGAGCCCGATCTGTTCAGCGGGCGCGGCATCCGGACCCTCGCCGCGTCCACCGCGGGCTACAACCCGCTCAGCTACCACTGCGGGTCCGTGTGGCCGCACGACTCGGCGATCGTGGCCGCAGGAATGCTGCGCTCCGGCTGCGACGACGAGGGTCAGCGGCTCGCCACCGCGATCTCGGCGACGGCGACCCAGTTGGGCGGTCGCCTGCCGGAGCTCCTCGGGGGGTTCGATGCCGACCGCCAGGGCCGGCCGGTCCCCTACCCGACCGCATGCATGCCCCAGGCCTGGGCGGCCGGCACTCCCCTGCTCGTCGCGCGATCGCTGCTCGGCATCGATCCCGACCTCCCACGAGGCGTCCTGCACATCGAACCCCGGCTCCCCGACGGCGTACGGATGGAGGTGCGCGACATACCGCTCGGCGCTCAGCGCCTCGACGTCGTGGCGGTGGGCGACGAGATCGAGGAGTGCGAGATCTCCGGACCGGGCGACGTCGTCCTCAGCGCAGGACCACGCGCCTCGTAGCCCCGCTCCGGTCCACTCAGGAGGGCAGCTCGAAGATGAACAGATGCCCAGGACCCCACCAGGTCCGACGTCGTCGATCGCCTACATTCCGCCGGTGAACTCCGCTCCCCCGCCCCGACGCATCGACCGCGGAGGCCTCGCTCTCGGTCTGTGCATCACCCTGGTCACAGGTGCGACCTACCTCTTGTTCTCGAGCGGTGATCGAAGCCCGCTGACCCTCCTGTGCATCGCGCCCCTGGTGACCGCCCTGTTCAGCGGCGTGCGCGAGACGTTGACCGTCGGGGTGGTGACCGTCGTCATGGCCGCCGTGCTCGGAACCACGGGCTCGGGCCTCGATGCGGTGGATCTGGTGCTGCGCCTCGCAGCCATGGTCGTCGTCGTCGCCGCAACCGTCTGGATCGCGGCGAGCCGTCGCTCACGGGAGCGCGAGCTGAGAGCGCTGGCCGACCACCGGCGCACCTGGTCGGCGCTGCAGACACGCCTCGTCACGCGCCCCAACCCTCCGGAGGGCGTGGCGGTGGACGTCCGCTACCTCCCGTGCGACCAGCACCTCGACATCGGCGGCGACTTCGTGGATGCCGTGACTCTTCCTGACGGTGCGCTGGGCTTCGTGCTGGGCGACGTGACCGGTCACGGTCCGGAGGCCGCGGCGTTCGGCGTGGTGCTCCGTTCCGGCTGGAAGGGCATCGCGATGCAGGCGCCTGCGGAGCCCGACCGATGGCTCGCCGCCATGCAGCACACCTACTTCGAGGACGGCCGGTACGACGGGTTCGCCACGGCGCTCGTCGGGCGCTACTGCGTCGACACCTCGGAGCTCGCGCTGAGCTCAGCCGGACACTGCTGGCCGGTGCTCGACCGTGACGGGCCGGTTCTCGTCGACACGCACAACGGGATGCCCCTCGGCATCTCCCGCGACGCCAGCTGGCGGACCACGGAGATGCGCCTCGACAAGGGCGAGGCCATGCTGCTCTACACGGACGGACTCGTCGAGAACCGGATGAGCCGGGTCGATCGGGAGCGGTTCGGAGAGGAGCGGCTCGTGGAGTGGATCAGGGCCCACGGGATCGACCTCGACCTGCTCCTCGCAGACTTCGAGGGTCCCGGCTACAGCGACGACGTCGCCCTGGTGCGTCTCGCTCCCGTCTAGGGGTTCGGCGCGCTCCGTCCGTTCCTCAGCGGTCGAGCGGACGACCCACGCTCAGCCGCCTGAGCTCCCGACCGCCGCCACGAACAGCGCGCAGGCGGCCAGGGCGCATGCAGTGCGCAGGTGGTTGCCGGCGGTCCAGGCCCTCGAGTAACGACGCCAGATCTCCGCGGCGTCCGAGCCCGGGTCCGCGACCGCCGCCAGACGTTCGTTGCGCGGCACGTGGACGGCAACGGTGAGCGCGACCGACGCGAGGTACTCCGATGCGCCGGCCATCAGCAGCTGGCCGTCACGCGTCGACCGGGCGTCGATGCCCTCGATGCCGAGCGCGACGCTCGCCGCGGCGGCCCCGAACAGGGCGGTCATGAACAGCGGCGTGACAGCGCGGCGGTTGATCGCCTGCATCGCCTGGATCGAGCGGTCACCGGGGAGGTCGTCGAGGGCCCGCATGACGAACGTGGAGAACGCGAAGTACACGCCGGCGGTGATCCCGGAGCCCACTGCGGCAGCAGCCACCGTCGCGTCGAGCGCGCGTTCCGGCACCACGCTCACCGCGACCACACCCCGTCGCCGGCGGTGCGCTCGGCATAGGCAGCGAACGAGCCTGCTGGTCGGCCGAGCAGCGCCGGCAGGTCACCCGTGACGAAGGCGTTGCGCCCGTCGGTGACCGAGTGGAACAGCTCGGCGTAGGCCTTCGCCTCATCGTCCGCGACACCGGCGGCGACCGCGGCCTCGACGTAGCCGCCCACCGAGACGGGGAGGTACAGCACCACTCGACCGATGGCGCGGGACAGGATCCGGGCGACGTCGGAGAACGACAGGAGCTCCGGTCCGGTGAGCTCGTACGGCGCACTCCGGTGGCTCGCGGGGTCGGTCAGGCACAGCGTCGCGGCCTCGGCGAGGTCCTCGGCGTCGACGAACGGCTCGACGACATCCCCTGCGGGCAGCGAGATGACGCCCTCCAGAACCGGCTCGAGCAGGAACGACTCCGAGAAGTTCTGGTCGAACCATGCGCTTCGCAGGACGGTGACGTGGCCCGCGGTGCTCCGGAGCGCGTCCTCGGCGTTCGCGGCGCCCTCCTCACCGCGCCCTGAGAGCAGGACGAGGTGGTCGATCCCTTCGGTCCGGCACACCGATCCGAAGGCAGCCAGGGCGTCGTCGCCGCCCGGGAATCCGATGTCGGGCACGTAGGTGACGAAGGCGGCCGAACATCCTGCGACGAACGGCGCCCATGTCGACCGGTCCTCCCAGTCGAACGGCGGCCCACCGGAGCGGGAGCCGATGCGGACGTCGACCCCGGCGTCCCGGAGGCGTCGTGCGACGCGGGATCCGACCTTGCCGGTGCCGACGGTGATGGCGACAGGTGGTGTGTTCATGGCTCGATCATCAGGCCACCCCGCCAGATCGTCCATAGCTTATGGTCGCTCATTCATTCGTCAGCGTCTACGCTCGCCATGTGGACCTGCTCGGCGCTCTGTTCGACGACGCTCGCCAGGAGCCCGCGTTCCTCCTGCGCACGCAGATGCGGACGCCGTTCGCCATCGAGCTGCGCGACGGCGCGCCGCTGTGCTTGGTGGTGGCCGCTCGGGGTCGTGTGACCGTCCGGCTCGACGCCGACGTGGTCGAGGTGCCGGAGGGTTCGACGGTCCTCGTGCGCGGTGAGCGCCCGTGGGTCGTCGCCGACCGGGCCGACAGCGACGTCACCGCCGTGATCCACCCTGGCCAGCACTGCGAGAACATCGCCGGCGAGCCGGTGGCCGAGCAGTGGTCGCAGGGCGTCCGCACCTGGGGCAACACGGCCGACCTCGACGCGGGCCACGTGATGCTCACCGGCACGTACGAGCACATGTCGCAGCGGGCGCGCCTGCTGCTCGACGCCATTCCGGACGTGCTGGTCGTGCCGGAGGGAGCGATCGATCCGGCGCTGCTCGCGCTCTTCGCCACCGAGGTGGTTCGCGACGACATCGCGCAACCGGTCGTCCTCGAGCGGATGCTCGACCTCATCGTCGTGCTGGCGATCCGCCACTGGCTCCGCAGCGCGGAGGCAGTTCCGCCGGGTGTCGTGCGGGGTCTGTCGGACCCCGCCGTCGGCGCGGCGATCCGCCTCATGCAGTCGGCACCCTCCGAGCGGTGGACGGTGCAGGCGCTCGCCCGTCGTGTGGATGTCTCACGGGCGACGTTCGCCAAGCGGTTCCACGAGCTCGTCGGCACGACGCCGATCGCGTTCCTCACGGACTGGCGCCTCTCGCTCGGTGCCGATCTGCTCACGACCACCGACCTGTCGATCGCCCAGATCGCCGACGACGTCGGCTACGGCAGCGCGTTCGCGTTCAGCACCGCGTTCAAGCGCCGCTTCGCCGTGAGCCCCCACCGCTACCGCCGCGGAGATCGGGTCGAGGCTCCACCGACTGATGAGGCTCCGGTTGCGGCAGCCACCGGCGATCAGTGATCGCTCGTCGCCAGCGCTCCGAGGAGATCGAGGGTCCTCTGTCGCTCGTCGTCCGACCCGAGCGGGGTGGCGAGGATCTCGGTCGCACCGGCGTCGAGCAGCCGCCGCAGCGCTGCCTCGACCTCGCGCTCGGACCCGGCGACGATCGCGTCGCCCGGTCCGGACACCCCTTCGAGCTCGAACATCCGGGCATAGCTGGGGAGCTGCGCGGCCAGCCCGAACCGCTCCTGCGATTCGGCGCGCAGGCCATCGGCGTCGTCGGTCACGACCACGATCGCGTTCGTGACCACCTTCGGCGCCAGCCGCCCTTCGGCTTGGGCGGCTCGGGTGATGCGAGGCACGACATGGTTCTCCAGGGTCCACGGACCGGACCAGGTCACGATCGTGCCGTCCGTTCGCCGACCGGCGAGCTCGAGCATGCGGGGCCCCAGGGCAGCGAGCAGCACCGACGGGCCATGAGCGACGGGGATGTCGACGACGCCATGAGCCGAGAAGCGACCGACCCGGGCGCCGGCGTCGACGACCCGTCCGTCCAGCGCGGGCAACAGCACGTCGAGGAACTCGGCGAGTCTCCCGAGCGGTCGGTCGACCGGTTCGCCGTACACCCCGGCGACCAGCGGTGCGTGGCTGGTCCCGAGCCCGAGCGTCAGCCGACCCCCTGTGACCGCATGGGTGGTCAACGCCGCGCTGGCAAGAGCCAGTGGGTGTGACAGCCCCGCGACGAGTACCGCCGTTCCCAGCTCGATCCCCGGCGCGGCGGACGCCGATGCGGCGATCGACGTGAGCGGGTCCCACGGGGTCATCCCCTCCACGGGCGGGAGCTGAGGCCACCACGCTCCCGCGAGTCCGTGGGCGCCGACATCACGGACCTCGGCCACGATCCCGTCGTGGGCCCGGGCACCGACGGCGACGTTCAGGCTGACTCGCATGTGCCCTCCAAGAGGTCTCGGTAGTATCCGGGGATAGTCCCCGAATATACGGGGACATTCTCCGGTTGTCGATGGTCGCCGAGGAGGGCACGTGAGAGCTGACGCACGACGGAACCGCCAGCAGCTCGTCGACGCCGCCCGTCACGCGTTCGAGGAGCGGGGCGTCGACTGCTCGCTCGACGACATCGCTCGCAGGGCCGGCGTCGGGTCGGGGACGCTCTACCGGCACTTCCCGACCCGCGACCATCTCGTCCTGGCGCTCATGGAAGAGGGCCTGGCCGAGCTCGAACGCGAGGCGGGCCGGCTCGCGGAGGAGCTGCCGCCGTCCGAGGCGCTCGTCGCGTGGCTGCATGCGTACGTCGAGCACGCGGCGCGTTTCCGCGGGCTCGCTGCGCGACTCGTGACCACGGACCTCGAGCAGGAGCCGCATGTCATCGACTGCCGGCCGGTGCACGAGGCCGGGCAGGAACTGGTGCTCGCCGCGGTCGCAGCCGGGGCGCTCGCGGCCCCTGCTGACCCCCAGGACGTCCTCGACCTGGCTGCCGCGGTCGCCTGGGTCCTCGAGCAGGGAGAGCGAGGAGGGGACCACGCCGACCGGCTGCTCGACCTCATCCTCGGCGGCCTGGTCGGGTCCAGCAGGTCGGGGTCCTGACGATCAGGGGTGCGAGTCGGTGATCGCGATGATCGCGTCGAGCCGGCGGAGTGCGGCGGTGAGACGCCGGCGCTGCTCGGCGATCCGTTCGCGCTCCTGTCGGAGCATCGTTCGCTGCTGCTCATCGGTGTGTCCGGTCTCGACGCAGGGCAGCAAGGCCGCGATGTTCCGACTGGAGAGCCCGGCGGCGAACATGTCCTGGAAGAAGGCGACGCGCTCGACGGCGTCCGGTCCGTACTGCCGCTGACCCGCCGGGCTGCGTTCCGGCCGCAGCAGCCCCTGCTCCTCGTAGTAGCGGAGTGCACGCGTGCTGACACCCGAGCGCTCCGACAACTCCCCGATCCTCACGGCGATTCCTCCTGGACCTCGCACCCATCGTTCCTGCCCTTGCCCTTGACGTCAACGTGAGGTCGTACCGTCGTCGCATGGACATCACCGACTCCACCGCACTCGTCACCGGCGCCAACCGTGGCCTCGGCCGGGCGTTCGCACTGCAGTTGCTCGAGCGCGGCGCCGCTCACGTCTACGGGCCAGCCGCGACCCTGAGGCCATCGACATCCCCGGCGTCATCCCGGTCGCGCTCGACATCACCGACCCCGTGCAGGTGGCCGCGGCCGCCGACCTGGCGTCCGACGTCGATCTCCTGGTCAACAACGCCGGCACCAACACCTGGCAGCCGCTCCTGGCCGGTGACCTGGACACCATCCGGCTGGAGATCGAGACCCACGTGTTCGGGACGCTGTCGATGATCCGGGCGTTCGCCCCGGTGCTGGCGGCCAACGGCGGCGGGGCGATCGTGAACGTGCTGTCCGCGATGTCGTGGTTCGCGTATCCCGGCGACGACGCCTACCACGTGGCGAAGGCCGCCGAGTGGGCGGTCACCAACAGCGTCCGCCTGGAGCTGGCCGAGCAGGGCACGTCGGTGCTCGGCCTCCACCTGGGTGTGGCCGACACCGACATGAGCGCCCAGATCCCAGGCGACAAGGCGGATCCGGCAGCGGTCGCGTCCGCTGCACTGGACGGCGTCGAGCGCCGCGAGTGGGAGGTGGTGTTCGACGACTGGAGCAGACTCGTGAAGTCCTCGCTCGCCGCCGAGCCCCGGGCGTTCTACGAGGGCGCGGTGCTGGCCTGACACCCGACGACGGCGCGACGACCAGCCGGTGCCCGGGGTGGGATTCGAACCCACACGCTCCGAAGAGCCGAGGGGTTTAAGCCGAGACGGAGCGGTGACGGGCCGTTCGGTCTGATGCTGCCGAGTGGCGTTTCGCCTGGAATTGCAGGGATCTCGCGCACGCCGCTGACGGCCGATGAGGTCTGATCCGACCGGGTCCAGGCAGTTCGCGACTATTTCGCGACTATCTGGGCGCCTCGTCGAGGACGACGCCAGCCGGTGACGGCCACACAGCGAGCCGAAGACGGTCACGCATCCAGTCGCTCAGCCGCTGGTCCCCGTCGGCGACGAGGCCGAAGCTCGGAAATACCCGGGCTTGGCAGAGTTCCTCGGACACGGCACGAGCTCGAGCTCGTCGACGAGCAGCGCAGCGAGCGTGCGCCGCAGCGTCGAGTGACCGGTGCGGCCCGTCGCGAAGTGGGTGCGGACGTCCCTCGTGGTAAGGCTCGACTCGGACTTTCCGACGTACAGCGGGCGCTGGTCGGGCCGAGGACCCAAGCCCAGCTCGAGCCAGACGGCGTCGTCCGCTTGGAACGTGTACAG
>JAEXGP010000402.1 GCA_023450775.1 Actinomycetes bacterium
GCTCGCCGCCGCGGCCGCGGCCGGCGTGGCGACCTGGGCGACGGTCCGCGACGGCGGCACGGCCATCGACGCCGCGGACCTGTCGGGGGCGTGCCTGGTGCTCGTCGGCAGCGAGGCCCACGGGCTCCCCGAGGACGTGGTGGCCGGGGCGACGGGCCGCCTCAGCATCCCCATGGAGGGCGAGGTCGAGTCGCTCAACGCCGCGGTGGCCGGTGCGCTGGTGGCGTTCGAGGCCGCTCGGCAGCGACGCTCCACCCCAGCGGTGGCCCCGGCGGCGGCGCCCGGGCCCGGCTCCGCGGCGGGCGCGGAACCGGTTGGTGGGCCCGGCACGGTGCTGGGCCATGATGTCAACGCTCCCGCCGCGGACGGCGGGGTGCAGACCCGGAAGGAACGATCCAAGTGAGCGGTGCGGACCTGGCGGACGAGGCACGGGCGCTGGTCGCCGACGGCGTCGCCCGGATCGGCGACGCGCCCACGTCCGACGACGTGCGCGCCGTCGAGTCCGAGCTGCTGGGCAAGCGGTCCCGGCTCTCCGAGCTCAAGGCCGGCATGCGGGACCTCGAGCCCGACGACCGCAAGGTGCTCGGCGCCGCGCTCAACGAGACCCGCGCGCTGCTCGAGGCCGCCGTCGCCGAGCGGGTCGCCGAGCTGGCCGCGGCCGAGCGCCGCGAGCAGCTGGTGTCCGAGCGGCTGGACCTGACGGAGTACCAGGGGAGGGCCGCCGCAGGTCACGTCCACCTGGTGACCCAGACCTGGGAACGGCTCGAGGACGTGTTCGTGGGCATGGGCTTCACGGTCGCCACCGGACCCGAGGTCGAGACCGACTGGTTCAACTTCGAGGCGCTCAACCTGCCGCCGTCGCACCCGGCCCGGTCCCTGTGGGACACGCTCTACCTGGACACCTCGGACCTGGACGGCGTCGGTCCCCAGCAGCTGCTCCTGCGCACCCACACCTCGCCGGTGCAGGTCCGCACCATGCTCCGTGCCGTGCGCGACGGGAGCGGACCGCCCATCTACGTGGTGTGCCCCGGACGCACGTACCGGCAGGACACCGCCGACGCCACACACCTGCCGGTGTTCCACCAGATCGAGATGCTCGTCATCGACCGCGGCATCACCCTGGGCGACCTGTCCGGCACGATCGAGACGTTCACCAAGGCGTACTTCGGCCAGGAGCTCACGTCACGGCTGCGTCCGTCGTACTTCCCGTTCACCGAGCCGTCGGCCGAGGTGGACATCTCCCAGCCCGACGGCTCGTGGCTCGAGGTCGGGGGCTGCGGCATGGTCCACCCCAACGTGCTGCGGGCCTGCGGCCTGGACCCCGAGGAGTGGTCGGGGTTCGCGTTCGGCTTCGGCATCGAGCGGTTGGCCAAGATCCGCCACCACCTCACCGACATCCGCGACCTGATCACCAACGACATGCGATTCCTGGAGCAGTTCTGACATGCGGGTGAGCCTCAACTGGTTGCAGGAGTTCGCCCCGATCTCGGGCAGCCCCGCGGCGATCGCGGAGCAGCTGACCGACCTCGGCCTGGAGGTCGACGAGATCATCACGGTCGGCGGCTCGCTCGGCGGCGTCATCGTCGCCCGCGTGCTCGAGGTCCGGCCCCACCCCGACGCGGACCGGGTCCGCCTGGTCGACGTGGACACCGGCGACGGCGACGCGCTGCAGATCGTGTGCGGCGCCTCCAACATGGTCGCGGGCGACCTCGTCCCCCTGGCGACCGTGGGCACGGTCATGCCGGGCGGCATGGAGATCGCGGCCCGCAAGATGCGCGGCCAGATGAGCAACGGGATGCTGTGCTCGGCCGCGGAGCTAGAGCTCGGCGACGACCACTCCGGCATCCTCGTGCTCGGCGGCAGCGCCGCCCAGGAGCCGGCGCCGGGCACCCCGCTCGCCGAGGCGCTCGAGCTGCGCTCGGACGTCGTGTTCGACGTCGACGTGAACCCGAACCGCCCCGACGCGCTGAGCGTGGTGGGCGTCGCCCGGGACCTGGCGGCGCGGCAGGGCGTGGCGTTCCACGTCCCCGAGCCCGATCCGCCGTCCTCCGGCGAGCCCGTCGTGAGCACCGCGGCGGTGGTGATCCAGGATCCCGACCTGTGCGGTCGGTTCGCGGTACGGGCGCTGAGCGGCGTGCGCATCGGTCCGTCGCCCCGGTGGATGGCGCAGCGGCTGCTCGCCGCGGGCATGCGGCCCATCAACAACGTGGTGGACGCGTCCAACTACGTCATGCTCGAGCTCGGCCAGCCCACCCACGCGTTCGACCTGGCCACGCTCCCGGTCGACGCGTCCGGCGTCGCCACGCTGGGCGTGCGGCGGGCCCGGCCGGGGGAGCGGCTCGAGACCCTGGACGGCGTCGTGCGCGACCTCGACCCTGCCGACGGGGTGATCACCGACGGCGACGACGTCGTGGTCGGCATCGCTGGCGTGATGGGCGGCGCCTCCACGGAGATCTCCGACACCACCACCGACGTGCTGGTCGAGGCGGCCTGGTGGGATCCGCAGGCGATCGCCGACACGGCGGCTCGCCACAACCTGCACTCCGAGGCCTCTGCCCGGTTCAAGCGGGGGATCGACACGCACATCGCCGACCGTGCGATCGCCCGTCTCGCCGAGCTCCTGATCGGCGAGGGGTCCGCCACGCTGCGGCCAGGCTCGGTCGTGGCGGACGGCCACCTGCCCCAACCCGTGTCGGTCACCGTGCGACCGGCCCGGGTCAACGCCGTCCTGGGGACGCAGCTCGACCGCGGGCTGATGGCCGACCTGATCGACCCCATCGGCTTCACGTCCACCCACCAGGGCGACGACCTGCTGGTGGAGATCCCCTCGTGGCGGCCCGACTCGTCGACCGAGATCGACGTGGTCGAGGAGATCGGTCGCATGTACGGGCTGTCCCGCATCGAGCGGACGGTCCCCGTCTCGCCGCACCCCGGCGGGCTCGACGCCGCACAGCGCACGCGCCGTGCGGTGCGCCGAGCGCTCGCCGGCTTCGGCGTGAGCGAGGCCATGCCCATGCCGTTCCTGGCGCCCGGTGACCTGGAGCGCTGCGGGCTGCCGCCCACCGGGCTGGTGCTGGCCAACCCGCTCGCCGCCGAGGAGTCCGTGCTGCGCACGTCGCTGCGGCCAGGGCTCCTGGCGGCGGTCGCCCACAACGCCAACCACCGCATCGCCGGCGTCCGGCTGGCCGAGATCGGCCAGGTGTTCGAGCTGGGCGAGCGCGGCGCCGTCGTCGACGTCGACGAGTCCTCGCGGCTCGGCCGGGTGCTCGACGGCGAGCGCGAGCAGCTGGCGGTCGTCCTCGCCGGGACCGAGGCGCCCGAGGCGGTCGAGCTGCTCGACGTCGTGGTCGCGGCCATGGGCATCGGTCCGGTCGTGCTGCAGGCCGAGGAGCTGCCGGGCCTGCACCCGGCCCGGACCGCGGTGGTCGAGATCGCCGGCGTGCGCGCCGGCGCGGTCGGCGAGGTGGATCCCGAGGTGCTGGACCGGTTCGGCATCGAGGAGCGGGTGGCGTACCTGGAGCTGGAGCTCGGCACGCTGCTCGAGCTGCCGGCGCCGGTCCGCCTGGCCCGGCCGGTGAGCCGCTTCCCGTCGGCCGACGTGGATCTGGCGTTCGTGGTCGAGGACCGGATCCCAGCCGCGGCGGTGCGGGCCACGATCCACTCGGCCGGGGCACCGCTGCTGCGGCGCCTCGAGCTCTTCGACGTCTTCCGGTCCGACGCGTTCGAGGGCGCTCGCAGCCTGGCCTTCCGCCTGCGGTTCCAGGCCGACGACCGCACGTTGACCGACGCCGAGGTCGGCGCCGTGCGCCAGGCGATCATCGACGAGGTGGTTGCCACCCACGACGCCACCCTCCGCGGCTGACCGCACCCACCGCGCCGGGCCGGGGCCCTCGCCGCCGCGTCCCGGGTTCTGTTCCACCTTTTCGACGCTGCAGCGTGGAAAAAGTGGAACGAAAGCGGTCCCGACGCCGGTCCCGACCGACGTGTGCAGAAATATGCGGCGGGATGCATGAACCTGCGCTAGGGTGACCCCATGGCCACGACGGCACGTATCGGCATCATCGGGGCATCGGGCTACACCGGCGCCGAGCTGCTGCGCATCTGTGCGTCGCATCCGGGGCTGGAGGTCGCCTTCGCCACCGGTGACAGCCAGGCCGGCACGGCGGCCGCGGCGCTCTACCCGGGTCTGGCGCTGGCGTACCCCGACCTGGTGTTCGAGTCGTGGGACCCGTCGCTGCTCGAGGGCGTCGACGGCGTCTTCCTGGGCCTGCCGCACGGCGCGAGCCAGGCGATCGTGCCTGACCTGCTCGGCAAGGTCGCCCACATCGTGGACCTCGGCGCCGACTTCCGGCTGTCGGACCCGGCCGAGTACGAGCGGTGGTACCACGAGCCCCACACGTGCCCCGAGCTCCTGGACCGGTTCGTCTACGGCATCCCCGAGCTGCACCGGGACGCGCTGCGCGGCGCCGAGGCGGTGGCCGCCCCCGGCTGCTATCCGACCGCCGCCACGCTCGCGCTGCGGCCCCTGGTCGAGGCCGGGCTGGTCCGGACCGACGGGATCATCGTCGACGCCGTGTCCGGCGTGTCGGGTGCGGGCCGGCCGCCCAAGCCGAACACCACGTTCTGCGCCGTGGACTCCGACGTGCAGGCGTACGGCCTGCTCGACCACCGGCACACCTCCGAGATGGACATGAACCTGGGGGCGTCGGTGCTGTTCACGCCGCATCTGGTTCCCATGAACCGGGGCATCCTCGCCACCTGCTACGCCCGGCCGGCGGTCGAGGGTCTCTCCACGGACTCGGTGCTGGACGCGCTGCGGCAGCGGTACGCGGACGAGCCGTTCGTGGTGGCGTCGGAGCGGTCGCCGTCCACCAAGGCCACGCTCGGCACCAACGCCGCGCACGTGACCGCCCGCTACGACGAGCGCACCGGGACGGTGCTGGCGATCGCGGCGATCGACAACCTGGGCAAGGGCGCCTCGGGTCAGGCGGTCCAGTGCATGAACCTGGCCCTCGGCCTGCCCGAGGAGCAGGGCCTCGCCGTCGTCGGGACCGCGCCGTGAGCGCCACCGCCGACCCCGCCGGCAACCCGCCCGCACTGGACCCCCGGAACGATCCCGAGGTCGCGGTCGACGTGCTGCTCCAGGCGCTGCCGTACATCGAGAAGTTCCGGGGCGCGGTCGTCGTGGTGAAGTTCGGCGGCAACGCCATGGGCGACCCGGACCTGTTCGCGAAGTTCGCGTCCGACATCGTGCTCATGCACCGGGTCGGCATGCGTCCGGTGGTCGTCCACGGCGGCGGCCCGCAGATCGGGGACTGGCTCGAACGGCTCGGCAAGACCAGCGAGTTCGTGGGCGGCCGCCGGGTGACCGACGCCGAGACCCTCGAGGTCGCCCAGATGGTGCTGATGGGCAAGGTCAACGCGGACATCGTGACCGCCCTCAACGGCTTCGGGCCGCTGGCACTCGGGCTGGCCGGCACGGACGCCCACCTGCTCGAGGCCGAGGCCCACGATCCCGAGCTCGGCTACGTCGGCGCGGTCACCCAGGTGAACCCCGAGCTGATCACGCGGACGCTCGGCATGGGCCTCATCCCCGTCATCGCCACGATCGGCGTGGACCGAGACGGCCAGACCTACAACATCAACGCGGACGACGCGGCCACCGCGATCGCCGAGGAGCTGCAGGCCGAGAAGTTGATCTTCCTCACCGACGTGCCCGGCCTGCTCGCCGATGCGGACGACCCGTCGAGCCTGATCGACCGGGTCGACGGCGCGGACGTGGCGCGAATGGTCTCCGACGGCAGGATCTCGGGCGGGATGGTGCCCAAGATGGCGGGCTGCGTGCGGGCGATCGAGTCGGGCGTCGGGTCCGTGCACCTGGTCGACGGTCGCCGGCCCCACGTCCTCCTGCTCGAGCTGCTGACCGACGCCGGCGTCGGAACCATGGTGGTGGGTGAGGGAGTGGTCGGTGAGGGCGTCGTGGGTGAGGGCGTCGTGGGTGAGGGAGCCGCCGGCCAGGAAGGGAGCCTGTCGTGAGCTCGCCGTTGATGCCGACGTACCCCGCGCCGCCGGTGACGTTCGTGCGCGGCGAGGGCAGCTGGCTGTGGGACGACGACGACCGCCGTTACCTGGACCTGCTGTCCGGGCTGGCGGTCACGTCGCTCGGCCACTCGCACCCGGCGGTCGCGGCCGCGCTGTGCGAGCAGTCCCAGACGCTGCTGCACACGTCCAACCTGTTCGGCACGCTGCCGGGGCCCGACGTGGCGACCACGCTCGACCGCCTGCTGGGCGGAGGCGGCCGCGTGTTCTTCAGCAACTCGGGGGCCGAGGCCAACGAGTGCGCGATCAAGCTCGCCCGGAAGTTCGGCGGCGCCCCGGGCCGGTACAAGGTCGTCTCGGCGTACGGCAGCTTCCACGGCCGCACGCTCGCCACCCTGCACGCCACCGGTCAGCCCACCAAGCACGAGGCGTTCCAGCCGCTGCCCGAGGGGTTCGTCCACGTGGCGTGGGAGGACCTCGACGCGCTGGCGGCCGCGCTCGACCCGTCGGTCGCGGCCGTGCTGCTCGAGCCGGTCCAGGGCGAGGGCGGCGTGAACCCGGCCTCGGCCGAGTACTTCCGGGGCGTGCGGGAGCTGTGCGACGAGCGCGGCGTCCTGTTCATGGTCGACGAGGTGCAGACCGGCCTCGGGCGCTGCGGCGCCTGGTTCGCCCACCAGCACTTCGGGGTCGTCCCCGACGTGGTGACCATGGCCAAGGCGCTGGGCAACGGCGTACCGATCGGGGCGTGCTGGGCGCGTGCCGACGTGGCCGACGCGTTCGAACCCGGGGACCACGCCACCACCTACGGAGGCCAGCCCCTCGCCGCCTCGGCGGCACGCGCGGTGCTCGCCGTGATGGAGGAGGCCGACGTCCCGGCCCGGGCGCGCCACATCGGCGACCTGGTGGCGAGCGCGCTGCGCGACGCCCCCGGTGTGCTCGACGTGCGCGGCCTCGGCGCCCTGATCGCGATCGAGGTCGACGTCGACGCCCGGGACCTCTGCGCCCGCCTGCTGGGGGACGGCGTGGTGACCAACGCCGTGACGCCGACGGCGCTGCGTCTGGCGCCGAGCCTGCTGATCACCGACGAGGAGCTGCAGGTCGGCACCGACGCGATCGCCGCCGCAGTCGCCGATCTCTCCGGAGGAGCATCCTGATGTCCGAGCCCCGACCCGGACCCGCCCCGCGCCACCTGCTCGAGGTCGACGACCTCACGTCGGCCGAGCTCCTGCGCATCCTCGACCTGTCCGAGATCGAGGACCCGCCGCAGGTGCTCGCCGGCTCGGGCGGCGTCCTCATCTTCGAGAAGCCCTCGGCCCGGACGCGCACGTCCATGGAGATGGCGATCGTACAGGTCGGCGGCCACCCGGTGGCCCTCACCGGCGCCGAGGTCGGGATCGACACCCGCGAGACCGCGGAGGACCTGGGCCGGCTGATGTCCGGCTTCGGTGACGTGATCGGGGCCCGGGTGTTCGAGCACCACAAGCTCGAGCGGATGGCCGCGGCGTCCTCGGTGCCGGTGGTGAACCTGCTGTCCGACGACGCGCATCCGGTGCAGACGCTCGCCGATCTGCTGACCCTGCGGCAGTGCTTCGGTCGGCTCGACGGCCTCACGCTCGCCTACGTCGGCGACGCCAACAACGTGGCGCGGTCGCTCGGGATCGGCTGCGGTCTGACCGGCGTGTCGTTCCGGATCAGCAGTCCTCCGGGGTACCGCTTCGACGACGAGCAGCTCGATCGCATCCGCTCGTCAGGCGCGGACGTGGCGGTCATCGACGACCCCTACGAGGCGGTGGCCGGCGCGCAGGCCGTCTACACCGACGCCTGGTACTCGATGGGCCAGGAGGAGGAGCAGCGGATCCGCCGCGAGGCGTTCGACCGCTGGCGGGTGGACGAGGCGATGATGGCGGCGGCCGGGCCCGACGCGGTCTTCCTGCACTGCCTGCCCGCGCACCGGGGCGACGAGGCGACCGACGGGGTGCTCGACGGGCCGCAGAGCCGCATCTGGCCCCAGGCGCACAACCGCATGCACTCGGCCCGGGGCCTGCTCGTGTGGCTGGGGGCCGAGGCGGGAGGCGCGACCTGATGGCCGGCAAGCAGCAGCGTCAGCACAAGATCTCCCGCCTGCTCGTCGAGCACCGGGTCACCAACCAGGCGCAGCTCACCGAGCTGCTGGCGGCCGACGGCGTGACCGTCACGCAGGCCACGGTGTCGCGCGACCTCGAGGAGCTCGGCGCGATCAAGGTCCGGGTGCCCGGCGGCGAGACCGTGTACGCCATCCCCGAGCTGCCCCGGGAGCAGGTCAGCCCGCAGGACCACCTGCGCCGGGTGCTGGGGGACTGGCTGGTCGAGGTCGACCGCTCGGGCGACCTCGTGGTGCTGCGCACGCCGCCGGGCTCCGCGCACGTGGTCGCCTCGGCGATCGACCGCAACGGCCTGGACAACGTGGTCGGCACGGTGGCCGGCGACGACACGCTGCTCGTGATCGCCCGCGAGGGCGGCGGTGGCGGGGTGGCCGACCAGCTCCAGCAGTTGGCCGGCCTGGACGGCTGAGGCCAGAGTGGGCCTGGACGGCTGAGGCAAGAGTGGGCCCGTTGCAGTTGACGCCGGTGTGAGGCTGCCGGCCGAGGCCAGAGTGGGCCTGGTCGGCCGAACGAATCGGATCTGAAGGAACAGAAGGGACGGACAGGATGGCGAAGCGGGTGGTGCTGGCCTACAGCGGCGGGCTCGACACCTCGGTGGCGGTGCGGTGGATGATCGAGCACCTCGGCGTGGAGGTCGTCTGCCTGTCCGCGGACGTGGGCCAGGAGGGCACCCTCGACGGCAACCGCGAGAAGGCCCTGGGCGCCGGTGCCATCGCGTACGAAGAGCTCGACCTGCGCCAGGAGTTCGCGGACGACTTCCTCGCCCCGCTGATCAAGGCCAACGCGCTGTACGAGGACCAGTACCCGCTGGTGTCCGCGCTGTCGCGTCCGCTGATCGCCAAGAAGCAGGTGGAGATCGCCCGCAAGTACGGGGCGGACGGCGTGGCGCACGGCTGCACGGGCAAGGGCAACGACCAGGTGCGCTTCGAGGTCAGCTACATGGCGCTGGCCCCCGACCTGGAGCAGCTCGCCCCCGTGCGCAACTGGGGCTTCACCCGAGAGGACTCCATCGAGTACGCCGCCACCCACGGCATCCCGGTGGGGGCCACCAAGGAGAAGCTGTACTCGATCGACGACAACCTCTGGGGACGGGCCATCGAGTGCGGCGAGATGGAGGACCCGTGGGCGGAGCCGCCCGAGGGCGTGTGGAAGATGACGAAGCCCACCGCCACCGAGCCCACCCAGTTCACGATCAGCTTCGACAAGGGCGTCCCGGTGGCCCTCGACGGCCAGGCCAAGCCGCTCTTCGAGATCATCATCGAGCTCAACCACCTGGTCGGCAGCTACGGCTGGGGCCGCATCGACATGGTCGAGAACCGGCGGGTCGGCATCAAGAGCCGTGAGACCTACGAGGCGCCCGGCGCGCTCGCGGTGATCATGGCGCACCGCGACCTGGAGTCGTTGACGGTGGAGCGCGACCTCGGTCGCCAGAAGATCGCCCTGCAGCACCGCTACGCCGAGCTGGTCTACGACGGGCTGTGGTACTCGCCGCTGCGCGACGCCCTGGACGCGTTCATCGACGTGTCCCAGGAGCACGTGACCGGCGACGTGCGGCTGCGGCTCGAGCCGAACCGCTGCTGGGTCGTGGGACGGCGCGCTCCCAGGTCGCTCTACGACTACGGCCTGGCCACCTACGACGCGGCGGACCGGTTCCGCCACGCGGACTCCGAGGGCTTCGTCCGCATCTGGGGCCTCGGCGTGCAGACGTGGTCCGACGTGCAGGGACCGGGTTCGCAGCGATGAGCGACGGCGACGGCGACGGCGTCACCGGCGGGCAGGAGGCCGGGCGTGGCCAGCTCTGGCACGGCCGGTTCGACGTCGCGCCGGCGGAGGCCCTGGTGGAGTTCACCGAGTCGTTGAGCTACGACCAGCGGCTGCTGCCCGACGACGTGGCGTGCTCCAAGGCCCACGTCCGCGGCCTGCACCGCGCCGGCCTGCTGGACGACGACGAGCTGGCGGCCCTGCTCGGCGGCCTCGACTCGGTCGAGATGGAGTTCCGCTCGGGCGACCTGCGCTTCGTGCCGTCCGACGAGGACGTCCACACCGCGATCGAACGACGGGTGACCGAGCTGGTCGGGCCGGCCGGCGGCAAGATCCACACCGGTCGCTCCCGCAACGACCAGGTGGCGACCGCCTTCCGCCACCACGTGGTGCGCCAGCTCGCCGTCACCGCGGACCTGGTGCTCGGGCTCGTCGACGTGCTGGCCGACCGCGCCGACCGGTCGCTCACCGAGGGGCCCGGCGACGGTCCCGTCCGGCTGCCCGGCTACACGCATCTGCAGCGGGCCCAGCCGGTGCTGCTGGCCCATCACCTGATGGCCCACGCCTGGGCGTTGCTGCGAGACGTCGACCGACTGGCCGACTGCCGTCGGCGCGTGGACGTGTCGCCCCTGGGGGCGGGCGCACTGGCCGGCACCTCGCTGCCGCTCGACCCCGACGCGACCGCGGCCGATGCCGGCTTCCCGGAGCGGTTCGAGAACTCTCTCGACGCCACCTCCGACCGGGACTTCGTGGCCGAGTCGCTGTTCGTGCTCTGCACGATCGGGCTGCACCTGTCGCGCATGGGCGAGGAGGTCGTCCTGTGGACCAGCGACGAGTTCGGCTTCGCCGTGCTCGACGACACGTACGCCACCGGCTCGTCGATGATGCCGCAGAAGAAGAACCCCGACGTCGCCGAGCTCGCCCGGGGCAAGGCCGGTCGGTTGATCGGCGACCTCACCGGCTTCCTGGCGACCATGAAGTCGCTGCCGCTCGCCTACAACCGCGACCTCCAGGAGGACAAGGAGCCGCTGTTCGACGCGCTCGACACGGTCCGCCTGGGTCTGCTCGCCATGCAGGGCCTCTGGTCCACGATCTCGTTCCGGCCCGAGCGCATGGCCGAGGCGGCCGACTCGCCCTACGCGGCGGCCACCGATCTGGCCGAGCTCCTGGTGACCGACGGCGTGCCGTTCCGCTCGGCCCACGGGATCGTCGGCGCGCTCGTGCGCCGCTCGCTCGAGGAGGGCGTCCCGCTGGCCGAACTGGTGGCCGCCGAGCCCGAGCTGGGGGAGCGCGGGGCCGCGCTGCTGCAGCCCGGCGCAGGGACGGCCAACCGCCGCAGCCCCGGAGGAGGCGGGCCCGAGCCGGTCGCCGCGCAGCGCGCCCGGCTGGCCCAGCACATCGCGGCGGAGCGGGCGCGCTGGGCGCAGGTGTCGCCCGCCGCCGGGGCGTGACGGTGGGGCCCTACCGCCACTCGATCGACATCCGCTACGGCGAGTGCGACCAGCAGGGCGTGGTGTTCAACGCGAACTACCTGGCCTACGTGGACGACGCCATGGACCACTGGATGCGGTCGCTCGGCGGTTCGGCGTGGACGGACTCGTGGGACGTCATGCTCAAGGCGGCGCGGGTCGTCTGGCACGGGCCCGCCACCTGGCCCGAGCGGCTGGACGTCGACTGCGGGGTCTGCCGCTGGGGTCGGACGAGCTTCGACGTCGCCTACGTGCTGACGGTCGAGGACCGGCCGGTGGCGGACGTGGTCGTCACCTACGTGTCGGTGGCGGCGGGGACGAGCGACCCGGTGGAGCCGCCGGCCGACGTCGTCGCCGCCATGGGGGAGACCGTGCCGGTGCCGCCGTCCCACGCCCCGCGGTGACCGCGGTGGTCGAGGGGGCACCACCGGCGCGCACCGAGCTCGCGGGCGACGCCCGTGCGGTGGCCCGCCGGCTGCTGAACGCACTGCTGGTCGTCGGCGACCGGGCGGGCCGCATCGTGGAGGTGGAGGCGTACCGGGGTGCGCAGGACCCGGCCAGCCACGCGCACCGTGGACCGACGCCGCGCAACGCCAGCATGTTCGGCCGTCCGGGTCTGCTCTACGTGTACCGCTCGTACGGCATCCACTGGTGCGCCAACGTGGTCGCCGGCGAGGAGGGCGTCGCCGAGGCGGTGCTGGTC
>JAEXGP010000024.1 GCA_023450775.1 Actinomycetes bacterium
GTCTACGAGGAGCTCGCGGGGGTGGCACGTTGAGGCGTCGCCCGCTCCTGGTCGTCCTGCTCGTCGCGGTGCTCGCGGCCCTGGTGCCCCCGGCCGTCGCCGGCGCGTCGCCCGCGTCGCCATCGGCCGCGGAGGCGCCGCGACGGGTCCTCGTGGTCACGCTGCCCCGGGTGACCTGGGACCTGCTCGAACAGGAGCGACCGCCGCGGCTGACCGAGTTCCTGGAGGGCGCCGCGGTCGCGTCGATGAGCACCCGGACCGTCGGTCCCCGCACGGACGGCGCGGACGCCTACCTCACGATCGGTGCCGGCAACCGCGCCGACGCGCTCAACTCGCTCACCGCCGGCGACGCCTCGCAGGTGTCGGAGACCACGCCGTCGGGGTCCGCGGCGGAGGTCTACCGGCGCCGGACGGGCATCGAGCCGGACGGCGAGGTGGTCGTGCTGTCGATCGCCGAGCAGATCGCCCGCAACGACGACCTGCTCTACGGCTCCGCCCCGGGCGCGCTGGCCAGCGCCCTGGCGGACGAGGGCGTGCGCATGGGCGCCGTCGGCAACGCCGACACGGGACTCGCCAACTCGCCGCCGCAGCGGGAGGTGGCCCTCGGGGCCATGACAAGGGACGGGCAGGTCGCGGTCGGCAACGTGTCGTCGAGCCTGCTCGTGGCCGACCCCCTGGCGCCGTTCGGCGTCCGGACCGACGACCAGGCGCTGATCGCGTCGGTCACGCGGGGCTGGGACGCCGCGGACGTGCAGCTCGTCGAGCTCTCGGACCTGGAGCGCGCCGAGGAGGCCCGCGCACAGAGCACGGTGCAGCAGGGCGACGACCAGTTCGCGACCGCGCTCCAGCGCGCGGACGCCGCGTTCGCCGAGCTGCTCGCCACCGTCGACCTCGCCCGCGACCTCGTGATGGTGGTGGCGCCGACCGCCCCGATCGCGGGCGAGCAGCTCACCGTGTTCGGCATGCAGGGCCCCGGAGTGGAACCGGGATGGGCCCGATCGCCGACCACCCGCCGGGCCGGGTTCGTCACGCTCACCGACGTGGCGCCGACGATCCTCGACGCCTACGACATCGACCCGCCGTCCGAGGTGAACGACACCCCGATCGTGGCCGTGGGCGGCGGCGGGGCGTCGCTGTCGGAGCGGATCGACACGATGGTCCGCGACGACGAGCGCGCGCTGTTCCGTGACGAGGCCACCGGTCCGATCACCGTCGCGTTCATCACCACGCTCGTGCTGCTGCTCCTCGCCGTGATGTGGGCGGTCGGCCGCGCCGCCAGGTGGAAGCGACCGCTGCGCTGGTGGTCGCTGGCGATCGTGGCGACGCCGGCGGCCATCTTCCTGTCGGGGCTCCTGCCGTACGGCCCGTTCTCGGTGGTCACCTTCGGCCTGGCGATCGCGGCCGGATCGGTGGTGCTGGCGGTGATCGCGGCGTTGCTCGGGCGCTTCGACGCGGTCGCCCCGCCGGTGATCCTGTGCGGCCTGGCCGTGGTGGTGCTCGGCGTCGACATCGTCACGGGCGGTCACCTGCAGCTCAACACGATCTTCGGCTACTCGCCGATCGTCGCGGGCCGCTTCGCCGGCTACGGCAACCAGGCGTTCTCGATCCTCACGATCTCGGCGCTGGTGCTCGTCACCGGGGGCTGGGAGATCTGGCGGCGCCGCCGTCCCGACTCGGGGGACGGCGGGCGGCTGACCGCGGCGGTCGTCGTGTTCCTGCTCGTCGTCGTGCTCGACGGCTCACCGCTGTGGGGCTCCGACGTCGGCGGCGTGCTGGCGTCGATCCCCGCGTTCACCGTCTGCATCCTGCTGCTGCTCGGCATCCGGATCCGCATGCGGCTGGTCGTGCTGATCGGCGCGTGCACGGTCGGCGCCCTGGCGCTGTTCGCCGCGCTCGACCTGGCCCGCCCGGTGGACTCCCGCACGCACCTGGGCCGCTTCGCCCAGAAGCTCCTCGACGGCGACGGCGTGCTGATCCTGCAGCGGAAGCTCGAGGCCAACGTGAGCATCCTCACCTCGACGGTCTGGACGTTCGTGATCCCGATCGCGCTGCTGTTCGTCGGGTACCTGACCTGGCGCCCGAACCGCCTGATGCGCCGGCTCAACTCGGAGCACAGCGGGTTCCGGGCGTTCGGCATCTCGGGGTTGACCCTCGGACTGCTCGCCTGGGCGGTGAACGACTCGGGCGTGGCGATCCCCGCCCTCATGCTCACGGTCGCGCTGCCGTACACGGCGTACCTCGCCCTCGGGCTCGGTCCCGTGGGCGGGGCGCCGGAGGCCGACGACGCCGAAGCGCTCGACGACGACCTCGGTGAGGGCCTGGGCGGGCGCCGTCCGGCCGACGAGGTCCCGGCGTGAGCTGGACGCTGCTCGGGCTCGTCGTCGGCGGCGTGCTGACCGCCGCGGTGTGGTCGCTGTCGGAGCAGGCGTTCGCCGTCCCCGCCCTCGAGCGGACCAACTACCGCGGCGCCACGCTCTCGACCACGATCGGCGTGCTGATCCCGGTCGCCGTGCTGCTGGTCGTGGCGCTCGTCCGGCTGGTGCTCGCGGCCGAGGACGCCTGGTACGCGTGGGACCAGCTCAGCTCGACGACGCTGATCGCAGTCACCGGCTTCTCGCTGCTCGGCCTGTTCGACGACGTCGCGGGCGTGGGCCAGTCGGGCGGGTTCCGCAGTCACGTCGGTGCGCTCCGCCGTGGTCGGGTCACCTCAGGGATGATCAAGCTGGTGGGCGGCGCGGCGGTGGGCGTGGTCGTCGTGTCGGTGATGCAGGGCGACACGCCGTTCCTGCAGGAGGGGACCGGGTCGGTGGTCGGGCTGCTGCGCGACGGCGCGATCGTCGCCCTCGCCGCCAACCTCGGCAACCTGTTCGACCGGGCGCCGGGCCGGGCGACCAAGTTCACGGCGGTCACGTTCGTCGTGCTGGCGCTCGTGGTGCGCAACTCGATCCTGTTCATGCCCGCGGTCGCCATCGGTTCCGGCCTGGGACTGCTCGCCCCCGACCTCCGGGAGCGGGCGATGCTCGGCGACGCCGGCGCCAACCCGCTCGGCGCCGTCTGCGGGATCGCCGCGCTGTGGGCGGTGCCGGACCCGTGGGCCCGCTGGGTCCTCCTCGCCGGCGTGCTCGGGTTCAACCTCGTCAGCGAGGTCGTGTCGTTCTCGACGGTGATCGACTCGGTGGGGCCGCTGCGCTGGTTCGACCGCCTCGGCTCGCTGCGCGGACGCTCGGTCGCCGACGGCTGAGCCGGTTCTGTTGCGCGATCTGCGGCCCACTCGCCGTAGATCGCGCAACGAAACGGCAGCGACGGCGCGGCGGGCTCAGGTCCGGGACCGGACGACCTCGACCGCTGTCGCCGGGTCGGCGGCGTTGAGGCCGTCGGTGCCCATGTCGAGCAGCTGCGTGTAGCCCTCGGCGGTCTCCCAGCGGGCGTCGTTCGGCCAGACCCAGACGACCAGGCCGTCGGCGTGGGCCTTCTCCAACATGGCGGCGTTCACCACCTCGATGCCCTCGTAGTCGGGCGGGACCTGCAGGATCGTGCGACCGGCGGGCGGCAGCGTGCCCTGCAGCACGTAGGCCGACGTGGCGCCCAGACCCGGCGTGATCGCCGCGCCCGGCGCCGCGGCGGCGAAGGCCTCGGCGACCGCGTCGTCGAACGAGGTGACGACCACCCGGTCGGTCATGTCGTGCTCGCGGACCAGTCGGGCCAGCTCCTCGGCGGCCGGGATCGCCTCGGGCGCCTGGCCCTTGATCTCGATGTTCAGCACGTGGTCGGGGTGGTCGAGCGCGATCCGCTCGAAGCTCGTGATCGCGAAGTCGTCCGGCTCCGCGCCGTCGGGCGGCGCCACCTCGCCGGTGCGCACCCCGCGCAGCACGTACTCCTCGTCGGGGCGGTCCTTGCAGGTGCAGTCCTCGGTGAACCAGTAGGCCGCGTCCAGCGCGTGCAGCTCGTCGTAGGTCATCGAGCCGACCGCTCCCGAGCCCTCGGTGGTGCGGTCGACCGTGTCGTCGTGCTGGACGACGAGCACGCCGTCCGAGCTCAGCTGCACGTCCATGTCCAGGGCGTCCACGCCGGCGGCCGCCGAGCGGTCGAACCCGTAGGGCGTGTCGTGCGGGTGCACGTCGTCGCCGCCGGCGTGGGCGAGCACGATCGGGCGGTCGAGCGCCAGCAGTGCCGCCACCGTCGTCGCCTCGGGGGCGGGCGCGGTCGACGTGGTGCTCGACGCGCGGTCGTCACCGGAAGCGGAGCCGACGCCGGAGCCGGAGCCCGCGTCGTCGGAGCTGCACGATGCGGCGCCCACCGTCAGCGCGACCACCGCGACGGCGGCCGTCAGGAACTTGGTCCGGCCCATGCGCGGGAGCATAGGGAGCGGTCCGGTCCGGGGTCGGTCACATGTCACGCCCTGCAACGGCGCCGATCGCGCCGGGCTCCGCGGACGCGCTCCGGGGAGCGCGATAGCCTCGACCAAACGACCCAGGAGCAGTTGTGGCCAAGCACATCTTCGTGACCGGCGGCGTGGCATCCAGTCTGGGGAAGGGTCTCACGGCCTCCTCCCTCGGACGGTTGCTCAAGGCTCGGGGTCTACGGGTCACCATGCAGAAGCTGGATCCGTACATCAACGTGGATCCCGGCACCATGAACCCGTTCGAGCACGGTGAGGTGTTCGTCACCAAGGACGGCGGCGAGACCGACCTGGACCTCGGGCACTACGAGCGCTTCATCGACGAGGAGCTCACCCGGGACTCCAACGCCACGACCGGCTCCATCTACCAGTCCGTGCTGGCCGCCGAGCGCCGCGGCGAGTACCTGGGCAAGACCGTCCAGGTCATCCCGCACATCACCGACGAGATCAAGCGCCGCATCTCGCGACTCGCCGTCGACGGCACGGACGTCGTGATCACCGAGGTCGGCGGCACCGTGGGCGACATCGAGATCCTGCCGTTCCTCGAGGCGATCCGGCAGTTCCGCCTCGACGTCGGCCGCCAGAACGTCTGCTACGTGCACGTGACCCTCGTGCCGTTCATCGGCCCGTCCGGCGAGCAGAAGACCAAGCCCACGCAGCACTCGGTCACCGAGCTGCGCAGCCGGGGCATCCAGCCCGACGCGATCGTCTGCCGGTCCGAGGAGGCCATCTCGTCGGACCTGAAGCGCAAGATCTCCGCGCTGTGCGACGTGCCGATCCAGGCCGTCGTCAACGCCGCCGACGCGAGCAGCCTCTACGACATCCCGCTCGTCATGCACGACGAGGGCCTCGACGCGGTGGTGTGCGACATCCTCGGGCTCGGCGACACCGAGCCCGACATGTCCGAGTGGCAGCGGCTCGTGCGCAGCGTTAGCGAGGCGACGGCGCCCACGCGCATCGGGATCATCGGCAAGTACGTGAGCCTCCCCGACGCCTACCTGTCGGTCGTCGAGGCGCTCAAGCACGCCGGGTTCCACCACGGCGCGGACGTCCAGATCCAGTGGATCCAGGCCGAGGAGGTCGAGGGCCTGCTCGCGGACGACAAGCTCCGGGACCTCGACGGCATCGTGATCCCCGGCGGCTTCGGCGAGCGCGGCGTCGAGGGCAAGGTCGCCGCCGCTGGCTACGCCCGGGAGCACGGGCTGCCGTGCCTGGGCCTCTGCCTGGGCATGCAGGTGATGACGATCGAGTTCGCCCGCAACGCGTTGGGGCTCACCGGCGCCAACTCCACGGAGTTCGACCCCACCACGCCGCACCCGGTGATCGACCTCATGGACTCCCAGCGGGACGTCACCGACAAGGGCGGCACCATGCGGCTGGGCGCCTACATCGCCCAGCTCGACGCCGGTTCGCAGGTGGCGGAGCTGTACGGCAAGGAGGTCGTGTCCGAGCGGCACCGCCATCGCTACGAGTTCAACCCCGTGTACCGCCGACGCTTCGAGGGCACCGAGTTCCGGGCGTCGGGCACGTCGCCCGACGGTCGCCTGGTCGAGTTCATCGAGCTCGAGGGCCACCCGTTCTGGATCGGGACGCAGGCGCACCCCGAGTTCATGAGCCGTCCCACCCGGCCGGCACCGCTGTTCGACGGCTTCATCGGCGCCGCACGCGAGCGGGCCGAGGGCCGCAATCCGCAGCTGATCCGCCTGGAGGAGCAGGGCGAGGCCGACGCGGCGTCGTCCTCCGACGGAGCGACGTCCTCCAACGGAGGAGCCGTCAACGGGGGTGCCGCCAACGGGGCGGACCGGGCCCACAGCGGCACGTCCCGCGGCCAGGTGTGAGCGGCGACCAGGGGTTCTCCCACCTCCGCGACGAGCTGCTCGTCGAGGGCCACGTCATCTCGGTCTTCCGGTCGACGTTCCGGGGTCCCGACGGTGAGGAGTTCGACCGGGAGGTGGTGCGCCACCCGGGCGCGGTGTCCGTGGTGCCGTTGACCGACGACGGCGAGGTGGTGCTCGTGCGCCAGTACCGGGCGCCGCTCGACCGCTTCCTGCTCGAGATCCCGGCGGGCAAGCGCGACGTCGAGGGCGAGCCGCCCGAGGAGACCGCCCGCCGAGAGCTGGCCGAAGAGGTCGGCCTGGTGCCGACCGAGCTGGTGCCGTTGGCGGTGTTCCACAACTCCGTCGGCTTCTGCGACGAGGAGAGCCACGTGTTCCTCGGACTCGGACTGCAGGCGACCGACCGGGACCTGCAGGGCGTCGAGGAGGAGCACATGGAGGAGGTCCGGGTGCGCCTCGCCGACACGCCGGCGATGATCGCCTCCGGTGAGATCTCCGACGGCAAGACCGTGATCGGGCTGCTGATGGCGCTCCGTGCGGTCGAGTCGGGTGTGGCGGCGGTCGGAGGCGGCCGCACGTGACCTCGGCGGTCGCGGCCGTCCACGACGGCCCGCCCGACGTGGACGCCGACGGCGTGCCCACCCTCGCCGCGCCGTTCCTGACGCACCTGGCGGTCGAGAAGGGCCGGTCCGACCTGACCCTGCGCGCCTACCGGCAGGACCTCCGGCGCTACGCCACGTTCCTGGCCGCCCGGCGCCTCGAGGTCGACCGGGTGGGCGAGGACGACGTGCAGGACTTCGTCACCGAGCTGCGCGCCGGTGGGCTGGCGACCTCGTCGGTCATCCGGATGACCGGCACGGTGCGCTCCCTGCACCGCTTCCTGGCGGCCGAGGGACTCGCCCCGACGGACCCGACCACCGCGGTGGAGTCGCCGCGCCGCCCCTCCGCGTTGCCCCGAGCGCTGTCGGAGCAGGAGGTGGAGGCGCTGCTCGACGCCGTCGGCGCCGCCTGCGAGCTGCCGAGCGGTGACGCCACGGCCGACGCCGCGGTGCTCCGGGACCGGGCGCTGCTCGAGCTCCTGTACTCGAGCGGCATCCGGGTGTCCGAGGCCTGCGGCCTGCGCTTCGGCGACCTCGACGTGGACAGCGCGTTCGCCCGCGTCCTGGGCAAGCGGTCCAAGGAGCGCCTGGTGCCGATCGGGCGTCCGGCCCTGGCGGCCATGGCGGACTACCTGGACCGTGGTCGCCCGGTGCTGCTGGGCGAGCGGGCGGTCGACCGCGACGCCGCGGACGCCGTCTTCCTGGGGCTGCGGGGCCGGCGCCTGGGCCGGCAGGCCGCGTGGGGCGTGATCCGACGC
>JAEXGP010000003.1 GCA_023450775.1 Actinomycetes bacterium
CGTAGACCTCGGCGTCGCCGAGGTCGCCGGCGAAGTCGCGGACCGCAGCGCGGTCCACGTACCCGTGCTCGACGTCGAAGCGGTGCTCCACCCGCAGGCGGCCGCCGGCGTCCCGCTCGAGCCGGTCGAGCGCGTCGGCGAAGATCGTGCTCGAGCGGTCGCGGTTGGCGTAGAGCAGGCGGACGGCGCGGTCGGTCGTGGCCAGCGCCGAGCGCGCGAGCGACATGATCGGGGTGATGCCGCTGCCCGCCGCGAACGCCACGACGTCGCCGTGTCCGGGCCGCAGATGGAAGACGCCTGCGGGGAACGTCAACTCCAGCTCGTCGCCGGGCCGGACCCGGTCGACGAGCCAGTTCGACACGACGCCGCCGGGGACCCGCTTGACGGTGACCGTGAGCTCGTCGTCCACCTCGGGGGCCGAGGACATGGAGTAGCAGCGGAGGTGGGCGCGGCCGTCCACTCGGACCCGGAACGTGCAGAACTGGCCGGCCCGGTAGGCGAACCCCGGACGCAGCTCGCTCGGCACGTCGAGCACGAACGACCGTGCGTCCTCGGTCTCGGTCACGACCCTGGCGACGGGCACGGGATGGAAGCCGTGGTCCCGCACCGGGCGGTCCCCCGATGGAGCTGGAACGGCCACGGGGCGGACGATAACGCCGTTCTCGGAATCGAGCAACGCCATTGGCAGGCCCGGCGTGCCGGGCTAGCTTCGGCGCCGAACAGGGGGTGCTGCGATGACGGGACAGGCCACGCCCGGGGGGCCGGGGGCGTGACGGCGGAGGGCGTTCGCGCTCGGTGGGGTCTGCGGACGGTGCCGGCCGAGCTGGCGGACCGCTACCGCGCCGAGGGGCACTGGCAGGGGCGCTCGCTCGGTCAGGTGGTCGCCGACGGCCTGGGCGGCATGGGTGACGCGAGGTTCGCGGTGCACTCGTCGGTGCGGCCGTGGCGCGGGACGTTCGCCGAGGTCGATCGCGCCGCACGAGCGTTCGCCGCCTCGTTGCGGGCCCGGGGTGTCCGGGCGGGCGACGCGGTGGTCGTGCAGCTGCCGAACTGGGCCGAGGCGGGCGTGGCCTTCTGGGGTGCGATCTACCTGGGCGCCGTCGTCGTGCCGGTCGTGCACTTCTACGGCCAGCGCGAGGTGGACCACATCGTGGCCACCACGCAGCCCGCCGCGGTGATCGCGGCGGAGCGGTTCGGCCACGTCGACCACCTGGCCACCTACACCGAGGTGCTCGGCCGTCACGACGTCCCCAACTGGGTCGTCGTCGGCGACTCGGCGAGCGCCGACCTGCCCGAGGGTGCGGTGCGGTTCGCGGACCTGCTCGACGCCGACCCCATCGTCGACCCCGCGCTCCTCGACGCGTCGGACCCGGCGCTGATCGGGTTCACCTCGGGCACGACCCAGCACCCGAAGGGCGTGGTCCACTCCCACGACACGCTCGGCTTCGAGGCACGCCAGCTCGACCACATGTTCCCGACCGGCGGTCCCGACACGATCACCGGCGCACCGGTCGGGCACTTCATCGGCATGCTCAACGCGTTCATCGTCCCGCTGCTGCGATGGCGCCAGGTCAACCTGCTCGACGTGTGGGATCCCGGCACGGTGCTCCGACTCATGCTCGACGAGGACCTGGGGATGTCGGGCGGCGCCACCTACTTCCTGACGAGCCTGCTCGACCACCCCGACTTCACCGAGGAGCACCTGCGGCACATGCCGTTCGCCGGGCTGGGCGGCTCGCCCGTCCCCGAGGCCGTCACCGAGCGGGCCAGGGACCTGGGGATCCTCACCTTCCGCTCCTACGGGAGCACCGAGCACCCGTCGATCACCGGATGCACCATCGACGAGCCCGAGGACAAGCGGCTGCGCACCGACGGCCGGGCGCTGCCGGCGGTTGAGGTGCGCCTGGACGACGACGGCCAGATCCTCAGCCGGGGTCCGGACCTGTTCATCGGCTACACCGATCCCGAGCTCACCGCGCAGGTGGTCGACGACGAGGGCTGGTACCACACCGGCGACATCGGCCAGCTCGACGACGACGGCTACCTGACGATCACCGACCGCATCTCCGACGTGATCATCCGCGGCGGCGAGAACATCAGCGCCCGGGAGGTGGAGGAGCTCGTGGCCACGATCGACGGCGTGGCCGAGGTGAGCGTGGTGGCCGCGCCCGACGTCCGGCTGGGGGAGCGGGCCGCGGCCGTCGTGCTGGTGCGACCCGGCCAGGATCCGCCGTCGCTCGACGCCGTTCGTCGACACCTGGACGAGGCGGGCCTGGCCCGCCAGAAGTGGCCGGAGTCGATCCACGTGGTCGACGAGCTGCCGCGCACGCCGTCGGGCAAGGTCCAGAAGTTCGTCCTGCGCGAGCGGCTCCGGTCGGGCGCGTTGGATCCCACCACCTGAGCGCCCGGAGCGGACGTGCCCCGACTCGACCCCATCCCTCCCGAGGACTGGCCGCCGGCCATGCGCGACGCGCTCGCCGCGCTGCGCCCCGCGGCGCCGACCCACCCGCTGCCGGCCCGTCGGGACGACCGGCCCAAGGGGCTCAACGTGCTCGGCACGCTGGCGCACCACCCTCGCCTGACGACCGCGTTCCACACGTTCAACGGCCAGGTGCAGTTCGGCACGACGCTCACGCTCCGCCAGCGCGAGCTGCTGATCCTGCGCGTCGCGGTCGCCCGCGACTGCGAGTACGAGTGGGCGCAGCACCGCGTGATCGCGCTCGACATCGGCCTCACCGGCGACGAGGTGGACCGCGTGGCCGACGGTCCCGACGCCCGCGGGTGGTCGCCGCTCGACGCGGCGCTGCTGCGCGCGGTCGACGAGCTCGTCGCCGACGCCTGCATCACCGAGCCCACGTGGGCCGTGCTGTCGGCCGAGCTCGACGCCCAGCAGCTCATGGACGTGATCTTCACCGTCGGGTCCTACGAGACGCTGGCGATGTTCGTCCGGTCGGTGGGCATGGAGCTCGACGACGACCTGCGCCAGGCCTGAGCACAGAGCCGTCGGGACGGCGACTGGGCCGTCGGCACGGGCGGAAACGCGGTTCTCATCTCGGGAGAGGTGTGCTACCGTCGGCCGCGTACGCCGATCTGGGAGGAGCGACGCGCATGGCACACTTCCCGAAGCCCGCCGACGGGAGCTGGACGGAGGCCCACCCCGAGCTCGGGACCGGACCGGTCTCGTACGAGGACTCGATCTCGCCCGAGCACTACGAGCTGGAGCGCGACGCGATCTTCCGGCGGACCTGGCTGAACGTGGGGCGCGTCGAGCAGCTCCCGCGCACCGGCAGCTACTTCACCCGTGAGATCGACGCGGCACGCACCTCGGTGGTCGTCGTGCGCACCGCGGACGGCGTGCGGGCGTACCACAACATCTGCCGTCACCGCGGCAACAAGCTGGTGTGGAACGACTTCCCGCTCGAGGAGACGTCGGGGACCTGCCGGCAGTTCACCTGCAAGTACCACGGCTGGCGCTACGGCCTGGAGGGCGACCTCACGTTCGTCCAGCAGGAGGAGGAGTTCTTCGACCTGGACAAGTCCGACTACGGCCTGGTCCCGGTGCAGTGCGAGGTGTGGGAGGGGTTCGTCTTCGTGAACCTCGATCCCGACAACACCACGTCGGCACGCGAGTACCTGGGCGAGATGGGCGCCGGTCTGGCGGGCTACCCGTTCGACCGCATGACGCAGGTCTACAAGTACCGGGCGGAGGTCGGGAGCAACTGGAAGCTCTTCATCGACGCCTTCGCCGAGTTCTACCACGCACCCGTCCTGCACGCGAAGCAGGCGGTGGCGGAGGAGTCGCGCAAGCTCGCGGGCTACGGCTACGAGGCCCTGGCGTACGAGATCGACGGCCCCCACGGCATGGTGTCGTCGTGGGGTGGCATGTCCCCGCCCAAGGACCTGGGCATGGTCAAGCCCATCGAGCGCGTGCTGCGCAGCGGCCTCTTCGGCCCGTGGGACCGCCCCGACATCGGGCTCGGACCCGACGAGCTGCCACCCGGCCTCAACCCGGCCCGGAGCCCGGCGTGGGGCGTGGACAGCTTCGTGTTCTTCCCGAACTTCATGCTGCTCGTGTGGGCGCCGAACTGGTACCTCACGTACCACTACTGGCCGACGTCGTACCGCACGCACATCTTCGAGGGCACCCTCTACTTCGTGCCGCCGACCTCGGCGCGCGAGCGCCTGGCGCAGGAGCTCGCGGCGGTGACGTTCAAGGAGTACGCGCTCCAGGACGGCAACACCCTCGAGGCGACCCAGACGATGTTGGAGTCACGGGCCGTCACCGAGTTCCCGCTCAACGACCAGGAGGTCCTGCTGCGGCACCTCCACAAGACCGCCCGCGACCACGTGGCCGAGTACCAGCAGCGGGAGCACTCGGTGAGCACCGTCCGGATCCCGGCCGCGTCGTGACCGGAGGAGCACCGACGATGACCATCCCGACGACCGGGCCGACCACGCCCGTCCTGCCGCCCGAGTTCTCGGACCTGGAGCCGTACGCGGACTGGGCCCTGCGCACCGAGGCCGAGCGCTACGCCAAGCGGCTGGCCAGCTCCATGGACGAGCTCCAGGAGTTCTACGACGCCGCGTTCCCGCGGCTCGAGGACGCCATCGCGCACTGCGACCGCTTCGGGCTCGACTCGCTGCCCGAGGACGCCGAGCGGCTGCTGTGGCTCTGCTACTCGCTGGTCAACGCGTCGTTCCCGGTCGAGGTGTGGCGTCAGCCCCGGGTCCCCGACAGCGGCGCCGCGTCCATGGACGTGGTCGTCGAGCCGGCGGTCTGAGCGTCGGTCGTCGGCCCGGATCGGCGACCTCGTCGGTGTGGGAGACGTGGTCGTCGAGCCGGCGGTCTGAGCGGTCGGTCGTCGGCCCGGATCGTCGACCTCGTCGGTGTTGAGCGGGCGGGTGACGCAGGACCGCCCGTCGTTCGCGCAGGGCGAGAACGGTCCTCTCGTCGTGCGTGGGTAGCCTTGCCGCCATGGCGAACGAGACGGCGTCCGAGGCGACCAGTTGGCGCGAGATGGCGGTGGCTCGCTCGCTCGATCCGGCGCGGGCCCGGGCGGAGCAGCGCGTGCAGCGGTTCCTCGACGCGGCGATGGAGCTCATGCAGGCGTCGCCCGACCGCGAGTTCACCGTCCAGGAGGTCGTCGAGCGCTCGGGTCAGTCGCTGCGCAGCTTCTACCAGTACTTCGCCGGCAAGCACGAGCTGCTGCTCGCGATGTTCGAGGAGACCGTGCGGGGCGCTGCGGAGCAGGTGCTCGCCGGGCTGGACGGGACCACCGACCCGCTCGAGCGGCTCCACCGCTTCACGACCGAGTACTACCGGATCTGCCGGCCCACTCGGCCCGGTCCCAAAGGCAGCGCCAACGCGGCGTCGGTCATGGCGGACTTCGCGCAGCAGCTGCTGACCAAGCACCCCGACGAGGCGGCTCGGGCCTTCGCTCCACTCGTGAACGCGTACGAGGAGCTGCTCGACCAGGCGGCCGCGGCCGGCGGCATCCGGCCGGGTCTCGACCACCGACGCATCACCGGCGTGGTCCTGCAGGCGGTCATGTTCAACACGTTCGCCGACACGATCAGCGCGTCGTCGGTCCGGGAGCCCGAGCCCGCGGCCGAGGGCCTGTGGGAGCTGCTGCTCGACGGCCTGGGCGTCGGCCCGCGCGGCTGAGCCCGCTGTCGGGGCGCTGCTCGGTCGTCAGACGGCCGGGACGTCGGCGACAGCGGGGGAGGGGTTACCCGGTCGCCGTGTCGTCCCGGAAGACCTCGCCGTCCTTCATCACGAAGCGGACGCGCTCCGTGGCGGTGATGTCGGCGAGCGGGTCGCCGTCGACGGCGATGATGTCCGCCAGCAGGCCGGGTGCCAGTCGTCCACGGTCCTGCACGTCGATCAGGTCCGCCGCCACGGTGGTGGCGGCGCGGAGCGCCTGTGCCGGGCTCATGCCACGGTCCACCAGTGCGATGAGCTCCTTGGCGTTGCGGCCGTGGGGGATCGCGGGCGCGTCGGTGCCGCTCGCGATCTTCACGCCCCGCTCGATCGCCCGGCTCACCGTGGCCTTGGCCTTGGGGAACACCTCGGCCGCCTTGGCCTGCAGCTCGGGCGCCGCTCGCGACACGTCCATGCCGTCGGCCAGGTAGGTGGTGGGGACCAGGAAGGTGCCGCGGTCGATCATCAGCTGCAGCGTCTCGTCCGACATCAGCGAGCCGTGCTCGATGCAGTCGATGCCCACATCGATCGCCGTGCGGATGCCGTCGTCGCCGTGGGCGTGGGCGGCCACCCGCAGCCCCGCCCGGTGGGCCTCGTCGACGACGGTCGCGAGCTCCTCGCGTGAGTACTGCTGGGCGCCGGCGGGTCCGGTGTGCGACATGATCCCGCCGGACGCGCACACCTTGATGAGCCGGGCGCCGTACTTGATCTGGTAGCGGACGGCGCGCCGCACCTGGTCCACGCCGTCGGCGACGCCCTCCTCGACGGTGAGCGGCAGCACGTGCGGTCCGAGCGCCTGGAACATCGTCGGCTCCAGGTGGCCGCCGGTCGGGCTGATCGCGTGGCCGGCAGGCACGATGCGCGGGCCGTCGATCCAGCCCCTGTCGACCGCCTTCATGAGGGCGACGTCGAGCAGGATCCCGCCGGTCTGCACGAAGAGGCCCAGGTTGCGGACGGTCGTGAACCCCGAGCGCAGCGTCCGCCGGCAGTTGGCGACGGCCCGGAGCAGCTTGACCGCCGGGTCGTCCTGCACCGCGACGAGCGGGCTCTCGTGGTCGGGGCCGCCCATGAGGAGGTTGACCTCCATGTCCATGAGGCCCGGCAGCAGGGTGACGTCGCCGAGGTGGACCTCGACCGTGCCGTCGGGGACGGCGCCGGGGCTCACGTCCACGATGCGCCCCGCCTCGACGAGCACGTCGCCCGGTTCGACCAGCGTGCCGGCCTCGACGTCGACCATCCGTGCGGCTCGGAGGCGGACGGGCGGGCCGGGATCGCGTCGACGTGGCACAGGGTCCTCCGGGCTCCAGCTCGGGCACCCCCTGCACCCGTGCGGAGAACGAGGTTATCGCACGAGGAGAGCCGGGGTGACGGGTGTCGCGCCGCCCGGCGCTGCGGCCGTCGTCGGTGGGCGAGCACAACGGCAGGTGAACCGCGGAGACGGCCCTGCTACCGTGCTTCTACCAGGACGGAAATGGCGTTCTCGGCCGACGCTGCGGTCCGCACCGCTCGGCCCGGGACGAAGGGAGCCACCATGACCGACCGCGCCGGCACGTCCCGAGGGGCCATGTCGCTCGTCGCCTTCATGCAGGCCGGCAACGTGACCGTGTACTCCGGGTCGTGGCGTCACCCGGCCACGGACCACGGCTTCCTGGACCAGCGCTACTACCAGCACCTCGGTCGCGTGCTGGAGCAGGGCTGCTTCGACATGATGTTCTTCGACGACCGACTGGCCATGCCCGGCATCTACGGCGGGTCGGTGGCCGAGGCGGTCCGCCTGGGAGCACGACCGGTCAAGCTCGACCTCAGCGTCGTGCTCGGCCTGATCGCGGGGGTGACCGAGCGGATCGGGCTGGGGGCCACGTACTCCACCACCTACTACTCGCCGTACCACGTGGCCCGGACCTTCGCGACGCTCGACCACCTCACCGGTGGCCGTGCCGCGTGGAACGTGGTCACGTCGGTCAACGACGGCGAGGCGCAGAACTACGGCGTCGACGCCATCCTCGACCACAACGCCCGTTACGACCGGGCCGACGAGTTCCTCGAGGCGACGACCGGCCTGTGGGACACGTGGGACGACGACGCGCTCGTGCTCGACCGCGAGGGCGGCACGTTCGCGGACCCCGAGAAGGTGCACGAGCTCGGCCACCACGGCGAGTGGTTCGACGTGCGGGGGCCGCTGACGGTCCCGCGCACGCCGCAGGGCCGACCCGTGCTGCTGCAGGCGGGTTCCTCGGGTCGTGGGCGCGACTTCGCCGCCCGGTGGGCCGAGCTGATCTTCACCGGTGACCCCGACGTGGACATCGCCCGCACGCACTACAAGGACCAGAAGGACCGCATCGCCGAGCTCGGCCGGGATCCCGACGCCGTGCGTATGCTGCCGATGGCCTACACGGTGGTCGGCGAGTCCCGGGCCCAGGCCGAGGAGCGCGAGCAGGTGTTCCTCAACGACCTCGTCGACCCGACCGCCTCGCTCACCCTCCTGTCGGAGCTGATGAACCACGACTTCTCCGATCTCCCGCTGGACGCCGAGATCACCGACGAGCTCGTCGAGTCGGTCTCGGGCATCCGGGGCTTGGTGCAGAACCTGCGCCAGCACATCGGGGACCGCGTCACGCTCGCGGACCTGGCCGGACACCGCGCCACACTCCTGCAGGGCCCGCGGTTCGTCGGCACCGGCGCGGACGTCGCCGACCAGATGGAGGAGTGGTTCACGACCGGCGCCTGCGACGGCTTCGTGATCGCGGCCACGCACACGCCGGGCGCCTACGAGGACGTGGTCCGCCTGGTCGTGCCCGAGCTCCAGCGCCGTGGCCTGTTCCGGGACCGCTACGAGGGCACGACGCTCCGCGACCACCTCGGACTCGACCGACCGGCCGTGGCCCGGAGGTGACGGTGCCCGCCGCGCTGCCGCTCGCCGGCCTGCGCGTCATCGAGGCGGCGACGCTGGCCGCGGGGCCCATGGTCGGCACGCAGCTCGGCGAGTTCGGCGCCGAGATCATCAAGGTCGAGCCGCCGGGCACCGGCGACCCCATGCGCACGTGGGGCGTCCGCAAGGACGGCGTGGGGCTCATGTGGAAGAGCGTCAGCCGCAACAAGCGGTGCGTGACGCTGGACCTGCGTCGCACCGCGGGCCAGTCGCTCTTCCACCGCCTGCTCGGGACCGCCGACGTGCTGGTCGTCGGCAACCGTCCCAGCGCGCTGCAGCGATGGGGGATCGACTGGGAGTCGGTGCACGAGGCGCACCCACGGATCGTCATGTGCCACGTCAGCGGGTTCGGCGCCGGCGGACCGGCCGCGGACCGGCCCGGCTACGGCACGCTCGCCGAGGCCATGAGCGGGTTCGCGCACCTGACCGGCCAGGCAGACGGGCCGCCCACGCTGCCGCCGTTCATGCTCGCCGACGGCGTGGCGTCCATGGCCGCCACGTACGCGGTGATGATGGCCCTCTACCACCGCGACGTGCACGGGGCCGGCGGCCAGCTGGTCGACGTGAACCTGATCGAGCCCCTCGCCCGGCTGATGGAGTGGAACACGCTGGCCGTCGACCAGCTCGGCGAGGTGTCGCGGCGCTCCGGCAACCGGCTGGACGCCAGCGCGCCCCGCAACGCCTACCGCACCGCGGACGACCGGTGGCTGGCGATCTCGAGCGCGTCGCCGAGCGTGGTCGTCCGGGTCTACCGGACAATCGGACGCGACGACCTGGCCGACGACCCCGACTACGGGGACCCGGTGCGACGCCAGGCCCGGGCGGCCGAGGTGGACGACCTGGTCGCCCAGTGGATCCGGCAGCGCACGCTCGACGACGCGATGGCCACGCTGCTCGCCGCCGACGTGGCCGCCGCACCGGTGTACGACGGCGAGCAGCTGCTGGCCGACGAGCACCTCCGGCAGCGGGGCACGTTCGTGCGCGTCGACGACGACGAGCTCGGATCGGTGCGGGTGCAGGCGCCGGTCGCCCGCCTCAGCGACACGCCCGGCGTGGTCGGACGGCTCGGGCCCGAGCTCGGCCGGGACAACGAGGCGGTGTACGGCGAGCTGCTCGGGCTGGGCGCCGACGAGCTGGCCGAGCTGGCCGACGAGGGCACGATCTGACGCGCCGCGGCGCGTGCGACCACGGGAGGAGCCCGGTGCGACCACCACGTATCCGACGGGCGGAGCTGGCCACACCGGCCAGCAGCGAGAAGATGTGCGAGAAGGCGGCGTCGTCGGGCGCCGACCTGGTGTTCCTGGACCTCGAGGACGCGTGCGCGCCGTCCGCCAAGGAGTCGGCGCGGGCCACGGCCGTGGCGGCGCTCCGCGAGCTCGACTGGGGCCGGACCGTCAGGGCGGTGCGCATCAACGGCATCGACACCCCGTGGTGCCACGACGACGTCGTCGAGCTCGTGACCGGCGCCGGCGAGCACCTCGACGTGCTGATCGTGCCCAAGGCCCGCTCCGCCCGCGACGTCTGGTGGGTGGACGTGCTGCTGACGCAGCTCGAGTCCAAGCTCCGCACCGAGCACCGCGTCGGCCTGGAGGTGCTCATCGAGGAGTCCGCCGGGCTGGCAGAGGCCGCCGCGATCGCCCGCTCGAGCCCGAGGCTCGAGGCGATCATCTTCGGGGCAGGGGACCTGTCCGCGTCGCAACGGGCGCGGGTGGACGGCAACTTCGACCCCGTGGGCGACTACCCCGGCGACTTCTGGCACTACGCCCGGGCGCAGGTGCTGACCGCGGCGCGGGCGGCGGGCATCGACGCCATCGACGCGCCGTACCCGGCGTACCAGGACCCCGACGGCTACCGGCGCAGCGCCACGCACGCCAGCCTGCTCGGCTTCGACGGGAAGTGGGCGATCCACCCGAGCCAGATCCCGATCGCCCACGAGGTGTTCGCCCCCACCGAGGACGAGATCGCCGCAGCCCGGGCCGCGATCGCGGACTACCGGGCGTCGGAGGCCGAGGGCATCGGCGCGATCGGCCGCGACGGCCGACTGGTCGACGCGGCCCACATGCGCCTGGCCGAGAACACGCTCGCCAAGGCGGCGCTCGCCGGCGGCGACGACGCCGC
>JAEXGP010000162.1 GCA_023450775.1 Actinomycetes bacterium
CGCCGATGCCGGCGGCACCGACGCCGAGGACGGCGCTGACGGCGAGGAGCCGTCCGGTCGCTCCGGTCCCGGCGGGGCGATCATCACGCTCGTCGGGCCGCCCGGCGTGGGCAAGACCTCGCTCGGCGAGTCGGTCGCCCGGGCCATGGGCCGCCCGTTCGTGCGGGTCGCCCTGGGCGGCGTGCGTGACGAGGCCGAGATCCGGGGTCCCCGGCGCACCTACGTCGGGGCCATGCCCGGGCGGATCGCCCGAGCCATCGCCGACGCGGGCGTGATGAACCCCGTGCTCATGCTGGACGAGGTCGACAAGCTCGGCAGCGACTGGCGCGGCGACCCGTCCTCGGCGCTGCTCGAGGTGCTCGACCCGGCGCAGAACCACACCTTCCGCGACCACTACCTCGAGGTCGATCTGGACCTGTCCGACGTGGTGTTCATCGCCACGGCGAACGTCATGGACACCATCCCGGGCCCCCTGCTCGACCGCATGGAGGTCGTCCCGCTGGACGGCTACACCGAGGCCGAGAAGGTCGACATCGCCCGCGACCACCTGGTCGGGCGCCAGCTGCGGCGCAACGGCGTGGACGCCGACGAGGTGTCGCTGACCGACGACGCGCTGCGGACGATCGTGGCCGACCACACGCGGGAGGCCGGGGTCCGGAACCTGGAACGCCAGATCGGACGCCTGCTCCGCAAGGTGGCGACCGCGTTGTCGACCGGAGACGCCGAGGCGCCGGTGGAGGTCCGCGACGAGGCGGACGTCCGCCGCTGGCTGGGCCGTCCGAGGTACTTCGCCGAGGTGGCCGACCGCACGTCGGTGCCCGGCGTCGCCACCGGTCTGGCGGTCACCGGCGTGGGCGGCGACGTCCTGTTCGTCGAGGCGTCGTCCATGGCGTCCTCGGGCGACGCCGGTCTCACGCTGACCGGCCAGCTCGGCGACGTCATGAAGGAGTCCGGCACGATCGCCCTCTCCTACGTGCGCTCCCACGCGGGTGAGCTCGGCATCGCCGAGGACGCCTTCGAGGGCCGGCGCTTCCACCTGCACGTGCCGGCGGGCGCGGTGCCCAAGGACGGTCCGTCCGCCGGCGTCACCATGGTCACGGCCATGACGTCGCTGCTCACGGGTCGGCCGGTGCGCTCCACCGTCGGCATGACGGGCGAGGTCACGCTGCAGGGCAACGTGCTGCCGATCGGCGGCGTCAAGCAGAAGGTGCTCGCCGCCCACCGGGCGGGGCTGACCGAGGTCGTGCTGCCGGCCCGCAACGGTCCCGACCTGGAGGACGTGCCCGAGGCCGTGCGCGAGCAGATGACCTTCCACCTGGCCTCGCACATCGACGAGGTCCTGGCCGCGGCGCTCGAGCCCGCCCCCGAGACCGCCGCGGCCTGACCCCCGGCGTCTCCCGCACCGCTCCGGCGCCGGTTCTCGTCATCTGACGACGGGAACCGGCGCCGAAGCGACATATGGTCCCGATCGTGACTGCGGACTCGACCGGTGGCGGCGACGAGCGCGTGCGCTCCTGGTGGGGCTGGGGCTGGGAGGACCAGGCGTTCTCGGACGCCGAGTGCGTGTCGCTCGGCGCGCTGGTGCCAGGGCTGCCCGATACGCCGCTGGCGGTCCCACGGGTCGAGGAGCTCGAGCTCCCCGAGCCCCGGGTGTCGCTGCCGTCCGCGCTGTCGCCGATCGCGGACGTCTCGCCGACCGCCCGTGCGTCGCACGGTCGCGGCAAGGCGTACCGGGACGTGGTCCGGGCCCTGCACCGCGATGCCGGTGCGCCGCCCGACGTCGTCGCCCGCCCCCGGGACGAGGCCGACGTGGTGGCGGTCCTCGACTGGGCGACCGATGCGGACGTCGCGGTCGTGCCGTTCGGCGGCGGGTCGTCGGTGGTCGGCGGCGTCGAGTGCGACGGCGACGGCCACGCCGGCGTGGTCTCGCTCGACCTCACCGCGATGGACCGGGTCCTCGAGATCGACCGGACGAGCCGGGCCGCCCGGGTGCAGGCGGGCGTGCTCGGACCCGCGCTCGAGGACCAGCTGCGACCCGAGGGGCTCACGCTGCGCCACTTCCCGCAGAGCTTCGAGTTCTCGAGCCTCGGCGGGTGGATCGTCACCAGGGCCGGTGGCCACTACGCCACGCTGCGGACCCACATCGACGACCTGGTCGAGTCCGTCCGGGCCGTCACGCCGGTCGGCGTCAGCGAGTCGTGGCGTCTGCCCGGCTCGGGGGCGGGGCCGTCGCCCGACCGCCTGCTCCTGGGCTCCGAGGGCGTGCTCGGCGTGGTGACCGAGGCGTGGGTGCGGCTCCAGGACCGCCCCGTCCACAAGCGGTCGACGACGGCGACGTTCGCCGACGGCGCGGCCGCGTTCTCCGCGGTGCGGGCGATCGCGCAGTCGGACCTGCACCCTGCGAACTGCCGCCTGCTGGACCCGTCCGAGGCGGCCATGTCGGGCGCCGGTCCGGGCGACCGCTGGGTGCTGGTGCTGGGGGTCGAGTCCGCCGTCCGGCCGGTGGACGCGACGATGGCCGACCTGGTCGCACTGGCCCGCGACCACGGCGGCGACGTGGCCGACCCGCCTACCGGCGACGACGTCGGGAGTGCCGGCGGGAGTGACGGCGACGCACCGCGCGACCAGGCGGCCGAGACCTGGCGCTCCGCCTTCCTGCGGATGCCGTACCAGCGCGACGCCCTCGCCCGCATGAGCGCGGTCGTGGAGACCTTCGAGACCGCCACCACCTGGGACCGGGTGGAGGAGCTCTACGAGGTGGTGCGGGACCAGGTGGGTGTCGCGGTCCGGGAGGTCACGGGCGCGGCCGGCCTGCTGACCTGCCGGCTCACCCACGTGTACCCCGACGGCGCGGCGCCGTACTTCACGGTCGTGGCGGGCGGCCGGCGCGGTGCCGAGGTGGCCATGTGGGACGAGATCAAGGCGGCGTCGATGGAGGTCCTCGGCCGCCACCGGGCCACGGTCACGCACCACCACGCCGTGGGTCGCGACCATCGTCCGGGCTACGACCGACAGCGCCCCGAGCCCTTCGCCCTGGCGCTCCGCGCCGCCAAGCGGGCCCTCGACCCCGCCGGCATCCTCAACCCCGGTGTGCTGATCGACCCCTGAGCCCGACTCGGTCGGGGCGGTCGGACCGGCGGGCGACCGCGGCGGGTCAGCCGGCGGGCTCCTCCACGCGGCCGTCGACGTGGCGGGCGAAGCGGCCGCGCTCCGGTCCGTGGTCGGGGTCGTCGGTCGGCCACGGCCAGCCGCCGAAGCCGGTGCGCCGGTAGTCCTCGAACGCCTGCTCGATGCCGGCGCGGTCGTTCATGACGAACGGGCCGTACTGCGCGACCGGCTCGCCGATCGGGCGTCCCTGCAGCAGCAGCGCCTCGGTGGGCCCGCCGCCGGCCGCGGTCAGGTGCAACGGACGGTCGGCGCGGAGCACGGCGCCCGTGGACCCGCCGACGTGCTCGTCGTCGATGCGCAACCCGTCGCCCTCGAACACGTAGAGCACGCGCACCGTGTCGGGACCCTCGGCGGGCGGCAGGTCCCACTCGCCGCCGGCCTCCATGGACACCACCCAGATGGCCAGGTCCGACTCGGGACGGCTCGCCCACGAGTCCGGCGGCGGCGCCGGTGGGCGGCGGCCGTCGAGCTCGCCGGCCACCACGGTCACGCGGGTGGCGGTGCCGACGTCGACGACGGGGATGTCCTCGCTCCACAGCATCGTGAAGTACGGGTCGGCCATCTTGTCGGCCGCCGGCAGGTTCAACCAGATCTGGAACAGCTCCAGGGGGTTGGGGCCGTCGCGGTCGAGCAGGGGGAACATCTCGGAGTGCACCACGCCGGCGCCCGCGGTGAGCCACTGCACGTCGCCGCCGCCGAACCGGGCCGAGGCGCCCAGCGAGTCGGAGTGGTCGATGAGCCCGCGGCGCACCAGCGTCACGGTCTCGAACCCCCGGTGCGGATGCTGCGGGAACCCCGGCACCACCGAGCCGTGGTACATGCTCCAGCCGTCGGCTCCCGAGAAGTCCATGCCGATGTCGCGGGCGTGCAACGGCGCGTCGGGTCCCAGGAACTCGTTCGCCTTCGGGTAGGCGTCGTCGTGGTGGACGCAGAACAGGAAGGGGTCGATCGTCTGCCACTGCTGGCCCAGTGCCACGGTCTGGAGGACGGCGCCGTCGGTCATGGGCACGAGGCTACGACGGGCGACCGGTCGCGGTGCCACGTGCCACTTCAGGGACCCGGTCGTCGGGCGACCACCACGCAGCGTGCAGTCCGCGGCCGGATGCGGGCGTCCCGGACCACGCTCGGTGGCGGCGTCCGGGGTATGGGCCATTTGACCCAGACGGATGCTCACGCCGGGCGCCGGGCCGCCGATCGGAGGGCATGCGACTGAACCCCCGACACGTCCTGCCGGCCCTCATCGCCACCGGATCGCTCCTCGTCCCGACGGTGCTCGCCGCCCCTGCGGGTGCGCTGCCCCAGACTTCGGGCTCCGGCAAGGGGGTGGTCGCCACGGGCTCCGCGTCGGGGGCGGGCTCGACCTCCAACGGCACCTCGTCAAAGGGCACCTCGTCCAAGGGCACGTCGTCGAAGAGCGCCAAGAGCTCGTCGTCCAAGAGCTCGGCCAAGGGCGCGTCGACCGGCGCCGCCGCCGGCAAGCGGACCCACATCGTGCGCAGCGGCGACACCGTCATCGGCATCGCCAAGCGCTACGGCGTGTCCGCGGACTCAGTGCGCGCCGCCAACGGCATCGTCGACGACGAGCTGTACCTGGGCGCCCGCATCATCATCGACGGCAGCGCCTCGGGTGCGACGAGCTCGGGCGGATCCAAGAGCGGCTCGTCCAGCACCTCCAAGGGCGACGGGACCTACACGGTCAAGGCCGGTGACTACCTCGAGGGCATCGCCCACCGTCATGGCGTCTCGCTCAACTCCCTGCTCAAGGCGAACGGGCTCAGGTCGTCGAGCCTGATCCTCCCCGGCGACACGCTGAAGATCCCGGGCTCGTCGTCGACGGGCTCCTCCACCTCGGGCGGCTCCGGTTCGTCCTCGAAGTCGGCGGGCGCCGTGGGTCCGGACCTGCGCTGCCCGGTGCCCGGCGCGTCGTTCATGAACGACTGGGGCTTCCCGCGCGACGACGGCGGCCGCTTCCACGAGGGCACCGACATGTTCGCCCCCAAGGGCACCACGATCGTCGCGCCCGCCTCGGGCACCCTCGTGTACGGCTCGAACGGCCTGGGCGGCAACACGTTCACGCTGACGACCAGCAGCGGCTGGGTGATCTACGGCGCGCACATGTCGTCCGCCATCGGCTCCTCCCGCACGGTCAAGGCCGGCGAGGCGATCGGGCGGGTCGGCAACACCGGCAACGCCGCCGGCGGCGACAGCCACCTGCACATGGGCCTCAAGCGGGCCGGCGGCACGTCGATCAACCCGTACCCGTCGCTGCACGACGCCTGCGGCTGAGCCGCTGCGGCCGAGCAGATCGTCGACCGGGGGCGCCGCTGCGGCGCCCCCGGCGTCGCGTCCGGGGTGCCGCCGCCTCGCTCAGCGCGTGGGCTGGATGACGCGCTCGCCGAACGCCGCGATCGACTCCTCGGGATCGCGCCAGAACGCGAACGCCGGCACGATCACGCGGTCCACGCCCTGGTCGGCCAGCTCCTGCACCGCACCGACCGGGTCGTCGCCGAACACGCCGGCGGACCCGGTGCTGACCGTGATGGCCGAGCCGTCACGGCCGGCGTCGGCCGCGGTCTGGCGCATGATGTCGACCAGCTCCGGGATGTTCCCCTTGGCCGGGAAGAAGCCGTCGCCGAGCCGGCCGGCCCGCTTGGCCGCCGCGGCGCTGTGGCCGCCGACGGTGATCGGCACGGAGCCGCGGGCCGGCTTCGGGTTCACGCTGGCGCCGCGGAACGAGGCGAACTCGCCGTCGAAGTCCACGTGGTCGTCCGCCCACACGGCGCGCATGACGTCCACCCACTCGTCGGTGCGGGCGCCGCGTCGCTCGAACGGCACGCCCAGCGCGTCGAACTCCTCCTTGAGCCAGCCGACGCCGATGCCGAGCTCCACGCGGCCGTCGGACAGGCGGTCGAGGGTGGCGACCTCCTTGGCCAGCACGAGCGGGTTCCGCTGGGGGAGGATCAGGATCCCGGTGCCCAGCCGCAGCGTGGTGGTGGCCGCGGCCACGAACGCCAGCCAGATGAGCGGGTCGGGGATCGGCGACGACGGCTCCGCCGCCATCTTGCCGCTCTTGTCGTAGGGGTACTCCGACTCGTAGCCGTCGGGGTAGATCACGTGCTCCACGGTCCAGAGCGAGTCGAACCCGGCCGCCTCCGCCGACCGCGCGAGCGTCACCAGGCCCTCCCGCTCGGTGAACTGCAACGTGTTGGCGAAGGCGATCCCGAACTCCATGGCCGACATCATGCCCGGGTGCCCCGCCCCGTGCGCCGTGGTCGCGTCCCCGGCCGACGAGGGACCGGTGATCGGTGGCAGGCTCGCCCCATGCGCTACGCCATCAAGACCTCGCCGCAGATGACCACGTGGGACGCCATGGTGGAGGTCTGGCAGGCCGCCGACGGGATCGAGCTGTTCGAGTCCGCGTGGAACTTCGACCACTTCGAGCCGATCCTCGGCCAGCCCCGCAACGGGCCCTGCATGGAGGGCTGGACCACGCTCGCGGCCCTGGCCGCGCTGACGAACCGGATCCGCATCGGCTGCATGGTCACGGGCATGCCCTACCGGCACCCCGCGGTGCTGGCCAACATGGCCGCGACCGTCGACCAGGTCTCGGGCGGTCGCCTGGAGCTCGGCCTGGGCGCAGGGTGGAACCAGCAGGAGGCGGATGCGTACGGCATCGAGCTCCCGCCGCTCAAGGAGCGCTTCGACCGCTTCGACGAGGGCTGCGAGGTCATCGTCGGCCTCCTGACCCAGCCGCAGTTCTCGTTCTCCGGCCGGCACTTCACGATCACCGACGCGTACTGCGAGCCCAAGCCGCTGCAGTCCCCGCACCCGCCGATCACGATCGGCGGCGACGGCCCCACCCGGACCCTGCGGGCGGTGGCCCGCTACGCGCAGCGCTGGAACACCCCGTTCACGTCGCCGGAGATCCTGCGTGAGAAGCAGGAGATCCTGGCGGGGCACTGCGCCGACGTCGGGCGCGACCCGTCCGAGATCACGATCACCGCGCAGGTGATCTTCGACCCCGACCAGGGCCCGTCGGCGTTGGCCGAGTCGTGCGACGCGCTCGGCGACGCGGGCTGCGAGGTGGCGGTCATCTACCTGCCGGAGTCGGTGCACCGCGGCGACGTGGTCGAGTCGATCGCCGCCGCCCTGTCCTGATGGCTGCACCGGGCCGTCGAACTCGTACGTCGCGGTCGTCCATGCGGTCCGTTGCGTACGAGATCGCCGGGGGCCGTCGAACTCGTACGTCGCGGTCGCCCATGAGGCGCGTGGCGTACGAGTTGGACGGGCGCGCCGTCAGGGGTCCTGGGGGTGGGCGGCCCGGTCGGTGACGATCAGCGAGCGGGGCGCCTCCACCAGCGACGCCGGGTACAGCGGGTCGCCGGCGAGCACGCCGGCCAGCGCCTCGCGCTTGGACGCGCCGGTGATCAGCCACAGCAGCTGGTCGGTGCGGCCGAGCGCCGGGTAGGTCAGCGTCATCCGCCGCCGGTCCTGGTAGGCGGTGGAGGTGACGGCCACCGGCCGGTCGACCACGCCGAGCACCTCGTCGCCGGGCACCAGGGACGCGGTGTGGCCGTCGGGTCCGATGCCCAGGTGGATCAGGTCGAAGCGCTCGGGGAGCGTCGCCGCGTACTCGTCGCACGCCGCGTCCAGCAGGTCGGGCTCGGCCACGGCGCCGCCGAGCCCCTCGCCGACGAGCTGCTCGACCGGCATGAGGTGCACCGTCGCCGGCAGCGCGCCGATGGCGCCGTCCAGGCCCACGGCGTTGCGGTCGGGGTCGCCGGCGGGGGCGATGCGCTCGTCGACCTGCCAGATCGACACCGCCTCCCACGGCAGGTCCTCGTGCGCGAGCCGGGCGAACATCGCCCACGGCGAGCTGCCGCCGCTCACCGCCATCGTGAACGCGCCGCGCTCGGCCACCGCGGCGCGCACGGTCCGGGCCACGTACTCGGCCGCGGTCGCGGCCACGGCGTCGGCGTCCTCGACGACCCACTGCTCGTGGTCCACGCGACGGCCTACTTCCGCTCGACGTGGCCGCCGAACTCGGCCCGCATGGCCGACAGGACCTTGCCCGTGAACGTGCCGAGGTCGCGTGACTCGAACCGCTGGTAGAGCGCGGCGGTGATGACCTCGGCCGGGACGCCCTCCTCGACCGCGGCGAGCACGGTCCAGCGCCCCTCGCCCGAGTCGGACACGCTGCCCCCGTACTCCTCGAGCTCGGGCGAGCGGGCCAGCGCGGCGGCGGTCAGGTCGACCAGCCACGAGCTGACGACCGAGCCGCGGCGCCAGACCTCGGCGACCTCCGCCACGTCGATGTCGTACTGGTAGGCCCAGGGATCGCGCAGCGGGGTGGTCTCGGCGTCGGCCACCGCACCGGCGTGCTGCGAGCCGATGCCGGCGTGCTTGATGATGCTCAGGCCCTCGGCGATCGCCGCCATCATCCCGTACTCGATGCCGTTGTGGACCATCTTCACGAAGTGGCCCGCCCCGCTCGGCCCGCAGTGCAGCCAGCCGTCCTGCGCGGTCCCGCCCTCGCGGCGTCCGGGGGTCGGCTCGACGGCGTCGGTCATCGGTCCCGGGGCGATCGTCTCCCAGATCGGCGCCAGCCGGTCGACCGCCTCGTCGTCGCCGCCGATCATCAGGCAGTAGCCCCGGTCCAGCCCCCACACGCCGCCGCTCGTGCCGCAGTCCACGTAGTGGATCCCGTGCTCGGACAGCGCCTCTGCCCGGTGGATGTCGTCGCGGTAGTACGAGTTGCCGCCGTCGATCACCGTGTCGCCGGCCGACAGCAGCGGCACGAGGTCGTCCAGGGTCGACTGCACGATCCCGGCGGGCACCATGATCCACACGGCCCGGGGCGCCTCGAGCGCGTGGACGAACTCCTCCAGCGTCGTCGCCCCGGTGGCGCCCTCGGACTCGAGCGTGGCGACCGCGGCGGGGTTGACGTCGTAGGCGACGCAGCGGTGCCCGTCGCGCATCAGCCGTCTGACCAGGTTGGCGCCCATTCGTCCGAGCCCGATCATTCCGAGCTGCATCGGGGTGTCGGTCGCCATGTCGCCTCCGGGGGTCAGGGGGGTGCTGCCGGTCAGGATGTCGAGCGGTTCGCCCGCATGGCCCGATAGGTGCGGACGAGCGCGTTGGTCGACGAGTCGTGCTCGAGCGTGGGCTCCTCGGTGGAGGTCAGCGCGGGGAGGATGGCGAGCGCCAGCTCCTTGCCGAGCTCGACGCCCCACTGGTCGAACGCGTCGATGCCCCACACCGCGGCCTGCGTGAACACGCTGTGCTCGTAGAGCGCCACGAGCGTGCCGAGACGGAACGGCGTGAGCTCCTCGGACAGCAGCACGGTCGTCGGCCGGTTGCCTTCCATCACCCGGTGCGGCACGACGGCCTCGGGGGTGCCGAGCGCGCGAACCTCGGCCTCGGTCCGGCCGAACGCCAGGGCTTGGGCCTGGGCGAACACGTTGGAGGTCAGGATGTCGTGGTGCCGGCCCAACGGGTTCCGGCTGCGGGCGAAGGCGATGAGGTCGACCGGCACCAGCCGGGTCCCCTGGTGCAGCAGCTGGTAGAAGCTGTGCTGGCCGTTGGTGCCGGGCTCGCCCCAGTAGATGGCACCCGTGTCGTAGTCGACCGGTACCCCCTCCATGGTCACGTGCTTGCCGTTGGACTCCATGGTGAGCTGCTGGAGGTACGCCGGGAACCGCGCCAGGTACTGGTCGTACGGCATGACGCCGATCGCCTGCACATCGAAGAACTCGCCGTACCAGACCGCCAGCAGGCCCATCAGCACCGGCAGGTTCCGGCGGAACGGCGTGGTGTGGAAGTGCACGTCCATGGCCCGGAAGCCGTCGAGCATCTCGCGGAACGCCTGCGGCCCGATGGCCAGCATGGTCGAGAGCCCGATCGCGGAGTCCATGGAGTAGCGACCGCCGACCCAGTCCCAGAACCCGAACATGTTCGTCGTGTCGATGCCGAACTCCGACACCTTCTCGGCGTTGGTGGACACCGCGACGAAGTGCTTGGCCACGTCCGCGTCGGCCCCCAGCCCGTCGAGGAGCCAGTCCCGTGCGGAGCGGGCGTTGGTCATCGTCTCGATCGTCGTGAACGTCTTGGACGCCACGATGAAGAGCGTCTCTGCGGGGTCCAGGTCCCGGGTGGCCTCCACCAGGTCGGTGGCGTCCACGTTCGACACGAAGCGGAACGTCAGCCGCCGGTCGCTGTAGCTGCGCAGCGCCTGGTAGGCCATCACTGGCCCCAGGTCCGAGCCGCCGATGCCGATGTTGACCACGTTGCGGATGGGCCGACCGGTGTGGCCGACCCACTCGTCGCTGCGGACCCGGTCCGCGAACGCCGCCATGGCGTCGAGCACGTCGTTGACCTCGGCCACCACGTCGACGCCGTCGACGAAGAGCTGCTCGCTGCGGTCCATGCGGAGCGCGACGTGCAGGACCGACCGGTCCTCGCTCACGTTGATGCGATCGCCGCGGAACATGGCGTCGATGTGCTCGCGGAGCCCGGACTCCGTGGCCAGGGCGACGAGCAGGTCGAGCGTCTCGTCCGTGGCTCGGTGCTTGGACAGGTCCGCGTGGATCCCGCACGCGTCCAGCACCATCCGCTCCCCACGGTCGGGGTCCTCGGCGAACAGGTCGCGCAGGTGACGCCCGGCGATCGAGTCGTGGTGCTCGGCGAGGGCCCGAAGGGCCGGCCGCTGACGGAACGGAACGACTGTCACCTTCACTCCGTGGGCTCGACGTCGACCGGTAGGTCGTTCGCCGGTGACCCTACCGGGCCGTCGGGCGGTCGCGGATCGTGCACCCCGCGGTTCCTACCGGGGCGCCCCGCGGTCGCGTCCGGTGGTCCGGGACGGTCAGCCGAGCAGGTCCTCCAGGGCGTCCGCGGCGGCGACCGGTCGCACCCGGTCGGTGAGGTCGACCGCCACCCTCGCCGAGTGGTCGCCGCGGAGCGCGGCCACGATCCGGGCGATCGCATCGTCGTCGTTCGCCGCTCCGTCGGCGACCAGCGCGCCGAGGCCCTCGGCGGAGCACACCCAGTGCTCGTCGATCCGGAACGGCTCGGTCACCACCTCGCGATCGCCGTCCACGACGACGAGCGCGCTGTGCACGGCCGGGTCCGCCGGCTCGTCCCCGAGGAGCGCCACCACCGCGGCGCGCTGCCAGAGCAGCGAGTCCAGGGCGTCCGTGCGGTCGCGGCCGTCGGCGAAGAGCCGCTGCTCGTCGCGGAAGAACCCGCCGACGTCGCGGACCTCCAGCTCGCCCGCGCACGCCACCACGTCCACCACCCACACGCCGCCCGGCGCCACGACCACGTGGTCGGCGTCCCGACGGCAGTGCGGCAGCTCGACGTCGTCCAGGACCACGGCGCGCCGCCCGGTGCGGTCAGCGACCACGGCCCTCAGGCGCTTGCGGTCGAGCGCCCGGCTGGGCGCGGCGGCGGCACGGTCGTCGCCCACCAGGTGCACCAGCCCACCTGGGAGGCCGAGGCCGCCACGCCCGCTGCCGTCGAGATCCGCCGTTCCCGCCACACCCCCACGGTTACCGGACCGGACGACCCACGTCGCTGGGTGGATCCACCCGGCCGGCCTGCCGGCCGGGACCGACGCGCGCCCGGCGTC
>JAEXGP010000119.1 GCA_023450775.1 Actinomycetes bacterium
CGACCACGGGGATGACCCTGAGGCCCGTTCGGTTCGCGGCCTCGGCGAGCAGCGCGGAACGACCCATGCCTCGATCGCCGCACAGGACGAGGGCGGCGCCGGAGCCGGCCAGCGCCGCGTCGACCACGGTCCGCACGACTCGGCGCTCGGCGAGGCGCCCGACCGGGCCGTCCCACGACCCGTCGAGGCCGAGCGGCTCCCTCCGGGCCGGGCCGATCGCCTGCGGAGCCCCCGCTCCGGCCGGCTGCTGCGTGGCGGGGGCGATCGCCCCGTCGTTGAAGTCCTTCATGATCCCTCCTGATGTCGACGTCACCGTCTCATCGCGGAGGGGTCGCTCGAATCACGCGATCGCGTAGTCCGACGCGTAGGACGTCGCGCTGCGGACTACGCGACGGTGGGCGGGGGCGCCTGGAGGCCACTCCGCGGGCACCGGGGCGCAGGCGCAGCTCACCGAGGCTGCGGTCAGCGGATCTCGACCGGGGTGCCGAGCGCCAGCATCTCGCTGAGCTGAACGGCCACCTCGTTGGGGACCCTGACGCACCCGTGCGAGGCCGCCCGGCCGATGCTCGACGGGTCGTTCGTGCCGTGTATGCCCACCTGGCCGTCGCCGCCGGCGAACTCGGTCAGGACGTCCGAGCGAGCGGAGGTCCCCAGGGCGAACGGGCCGTAGGGGCCGTTCGGATCGGCGGACTGCAGCTTGTCGGTCAGGAAGAACCGGCCGGTCGGCGTGGGGTTCTGCGGCTCGCCGATGGCCACCGGCGTCCGCAGCAGCTCCCGGCCGTCGGGGCTCGACACGGTCAGCTGCTTGGCCTCTCGGTCCACGATCACGCGGTGCAGCACCTCGTGGAGCTGGACGTCCGAGCGCTTGACCCAGCCGGTGCGACCGTTCGGCCGACCTGGGAGCGCCACCTGGACCCAGTTGTCGTCGTCGCCATCACCCACGGCGGTGACGAGCAGCACCAGCGGGGAGCCGAAGCTCGTCCGGCTGGGCAGCACGAGCGCGGGTTCCGAGTCCTCGGGCGCGGGGAAGACGGCGAGGTCGTGGTCGGAGCGGGCGGAGAGGATCTCGGGCAGGCGGCGAACCGGGGCCTTCACGACCGACGTGGCGGACGGCTCGGCAGCGAGCTCGATCGAGCTGGGGACCGGGAGCGGTCGGGGGGTGTTGTCCTGCTCGACCGGCGCCACGAAGGCGAACGCCACGGCGGCCAGCAGTCCCGCGGCCAAGAGGCCGGCGGCGGTGCGGATCAGGTTGCGGGTGGTGCGGGGCATCGGACTCTCCTCGTCGTGGTGGTGCTGCGGTGCGGGGGCCTGGACGCGAAGCGCCGGGGGTCGGACGGGCCGACCCCCGGCGCTCCTGACGCTCAGCCGGCGAACGTCGGGGTGGCCGCCCGGGGCGAGTCCGCCGCTGCGCCCAGGACCGACGCCGATCCACCGCTCGAGCCGGACGCCGAGGTCTCCTGGACCTCGTCGCCGTCGTCGTCGTCCTCGTCGTCGTCCTCGGTGCTGTCGAGTACGTCGGTCTGCGGATCGTCGGACGGATCCTCGGTCTCCTCGGCGTCGGGCGCCTCGGGGGTCTCCGAGTCCTCGCCACCCTCGGCCTCGGCATCCTCGCCACCCTCGGCCTCCGGGGTCTCGGCGTCGTCCGGCGCCTCGACCTCGGTGTCGGTGTCGGTCACCGGCTCGTCGGCCGCGGCGGCGATGCCCGGGGCGACGAAGTACGCCCCGACCAGACCCAGCGCGGCGGCTCCGGCCCGCAGTCGACGGGACCCGCTGACGGCGGCCCAGCGGTGCTTGGGATCCAGGTTGTCCTCCATTGCTCTCTCCTTCTCTCCTGCGACCGTGGCCGCTCTCGGTGCGACCGGTCGGCCGCTGGTCCCACCTTCGAGGAACCAGGCGGCAGTGGAATCAGGGAGACCACCAGTCCCGCACCCGCACGACGCGGGGCTCGATCGACGACGGTCCGGACCAGGAACAGGTCGGATCGGCGCAACCCTCGACCTCGACCTCAGGTCGAGCCCTGCCCTGCCCTGCCCTGCCCTGCCCTGCCCTGCCCTCTGCACGACACAGCCTCTCTGGACGACACAGCCCTCTCTGCACGACACAGCGGAGCGGGGCCGGGCGGGTCGCCCGAGCCGACTGCCGCGAGTGGAACGCCGCCGAAGCGGCCGGGGCCGGGGTCAGCGACGGTAGAGCGGGCAGAGGTCGCCCTCGCACCCGGCCTCGATGATCGAGTTGCGCACGCCCATCACCACGGCGCCGGCGGTGTCGCTGTCGCCGATCTGGGCGTTGACCTTCCCGGAGCCGCCGACGACCACGTTCGAGTCGTCGTACACGACGATGTTCCGATTGCCCTTCGACCGGACGCCCAGGTCGTCATAGCCATCACCGCCGATCACCAGCGAGTCGGTGCCTTCGGCGGTGGTGGCCGTGTCCTCGTCATCCACCGATCCAGCGGCACGCGGCGCGCCGGTGCTCGCTCCCATCACCATCGGTGCCCGAAGCGCCTCGGTGGAGGCTCCCATCACCACCGGTGTGCGGGCCGCCGCCATCGCGCCGAGCAGGTCCGCCTCGTCGGCCTCCTCCACCTCGGCGTCGTCCTCGTCGTCCTCGTCACCGTCTTCGCCGTTGTCGTCCTCGTCTTCGTCTTCGTCTTCGTCGTCGTCGCCACCCTCGCCGTCGCCGGAGTTGCCGGAGCGGACGATCGAGTCGACGGCGTCCACGACGTTGAGTCCGCTCGAGTCGGTGTCGCCGGTGTTGGCGTTGATCATCCCGTCGCGATCGATGAACACGTTGGAGTCGTCGTAGACGATGAGCTGGTCGTTGCCGTCGACGGTGATCGAGTGGTCCTCGTAGCCGGAGATGCTGATCGAGCGCCCGGTGCCGGGGCGCAGGGCCCATCCCCACAGCGGGCTGGGCGACGACACGTTCGTGGTCAGGTCCGCGCTCATCGGCGACACCAGGGCCGAGGACCACAACGACGACGTCGGCGAGGCGTCGCCCGGCAGCATGGTCGCACCCAGGACCGTGGCCTTCGGCGCGCCCGTCGCGGCCGAGGCCTCCGTCGATCCCGGCAGCACGGTGGCGGCGGCGGGAGCGATCGCGGCGGCGCCATCGCGCACCTCGACGGCGCCGAGCACGGCGACCGGTCGTCGAGCGCCCGCCGGGACGGCCGTGTCCCCCACCGCGGTCGGCGCTGCCGTACCC
>JAEXGP010000167.1 GCA_023450775.1 Actinomycetes bacterium
ATCTACGGCCCAATTGCCGTAGATCGCGCAACAGAACGGCGACGGACCCGGGAACAGCGACGGTCGCGGGTCAGTCGAAGATCTGCGTGTACTCGATCGGCGGCGGGTGCTCGAGCTGCGCGTAGTCGCACTGGCTCGGATCCTTGTCGGGCCGCCAGCGGACGAAGCGCGCAGGGTGGCGGAACCGCCCCGAGGTCAGGTTCTCGTAGGTGACCTCGACCACCAGCTCGCAGCGCAGCGGCACCCACTCGGCCGACGCCTTCCCGCCCGACCAGCGGCTGGGCGCGCCGGGCATGCGCACGCCCTCGGTGTGGGCCTCGGCGTCGGCCCACGCCCGCCACGGATGGTCGGCCACGCCGCCCTCCTCGTAGGGAGCGAGCTCCGCGGCCAGCGTGCGGCGCTGCGACGCCGCGAACGCCGACGCCACGCCCACGTGGTGCAGCATCGGCGGATCGGCGTCGTCGAACAGCCCGAGCAGGAGCGACCCGACCCCACCGTCCTTGTGGTGGCGGTAGCCGGCGACCACGCAGTCGGCCGTGCGGTGGTGCTTCACCTTCAGCTGGACGCGCTTGTCCGGCACGTAGGGCTCGTCGAGCGCCTTGGCCATCACCCCGTCGAAGCCCGACCCGTCGAAGCGCTCGAACCAGTCGGTCGCCAGCGCGGTGTCCCGGGTGGCCGGCGTCAGGTGGAGGGGCGGCTCGACCCGGTCGAGCAGTCGCTCGAGCGTGGCCCGGCGCTCGCGGAGCGGCAGCGGCATGAGGTCGAGGTCGTCGAGAGCGAGGACGTCGAACAGCACCAGGTGCGCCGGGGTGGTCTCGGCCAGCATCTGCACGCGGCTGTCCGCCGGGTGGATCCGCTGCTGGAGCAGGTCGAAGTCGAGGCCGTCGGGACCGGGCACGACCAGCTCGCCGTCCATGACGCAGCGTTCCGGCAGCATCTTCCTGATCGGCTCGATCAGCTCGGGGAAGTACCGGGTGAGCGGCTTCTCGTTGCGGCTGCCGAGCACGACCTCGTCGCCGTCGCGGAAGACGATGCACCGGAACCCGTCCCACTTGGGCTCGTACAGGAAGTTCCCGGTGGGGATCTCTTTCGTGGCCTTTGCGAGCATGGGCCGCAACGGCGGAAGGACCGGGAGCCGCACTCGTACGGTTCTACACCCTCGGCAGAGGTACGTCGTCCTCGGGGATGCGGCGCCTCAGCCGGGGGCGTCGTCCACCGGCACCGTGCCGTCCGCCGGCAGCACCCGGTCGAGGAGCGGTCCCACCCGGTCGCCGACCACCAGCAGCTCCCGGATCCGCGGCTTGCACAGGCCGTGGTCCACCGCCTGGTCCAGGAAGGCGACGAGGTGGTCGTAGTACCCGCCGACGTTCAGGAGGCCCATCGGCTTGGGGTGCAGGCCCAGGTACGACCAGCACAGCACCTCGAACATCTCCTCCATGGTCCCGACCCCGCCGGGCAGGGTGAGGAAGGCGTCGGCCCGCTCGAACATGGCCCGCTTGCGCTCGGGCATCCCGGGCACGACCACCAGCTCGTCCAGGTCGCCGTGGGCCACCTCGGGCTTCATGAGGTGTTCGGTGATCACGCCGGTGACGGCCCGGCCGCCGGCGAGCGCCTGGTCCGCCACCACGCCCATGAGGCCCACGTGGCCGCCGCCGTAGACCAGGTCGACGCCCCGGGCCCCGAGCTCCCGACCCACCTCGGCGGCCGCCTCGGCGTACGCCGGGTCGTCGCCCATGTTGGAGGCGCAGTACACGCACAGGCGGGCAGGGCGGCGGCCGTGCGATCCGGGGGCGGGCGCGGTCATGGGCGCCGACGGTAGCCCTGGCGGTCGCGACGGGCCTCGCGGTTCCAGTGTCGCCACCGGTGGGCGAACCGGCCGCTCAGCCGCCCGCTTCGACGAGCGCTCGCAGCTCGGCGAGCTCCCGCTCGAGCCGCTCGATCTCGGACCGGGCCAGCTCCTCCACCGCTGCGATCCGGGTGTCGACGTCGGCGACGTCGCGCCGTGCGGAGTCCTCCAGCCGGGTCAGCTCGCCACGGGTCGAGCGCTCGAGCTGGTCGAGCAGGTCCTTCAGCTGGCGCTCGGTGCGGGACAGCCCCTCGTTCATCGACTTCTCGAGCTTGTCGAAGTCCTTCGACCACGCCTCGTTGTCGGACTTCACGAGCTCGCGCAGCGTCCGGTCGAGCTTGTCGATGTTCTGCGACGCGGTCTGCTCGATGCCGTCCAGGTCCTCCTGCACACCCGACTGCAGTCCGGCCGCCGAATCCCTGGTGAGCGACTCGACCCTTGGGATGATCACCAGCGCGCCGAGCGCGAGCGGGATGCAGGCGCAGCCGAGGACCAGCCCGACGGTGGTGAGGCCCCCGCCCGACCTGCCGGTCTCCCGCTTGGTGGCGCGTCGGTCGACCAGCGCGCAGAGCACCGCCACCAGGCCGAACGGCAGCGCCAGGAAGAACCACACCACCCCCAGGGCCATCAGCGTGCCGAGCGATCCCAGCACGACCGATGTGATCGCGAGCGGGGTGGCGGCCCGGCGCCGGGGCGGCTCGGGAGCCTCGTCGGTCGCCCGTCGGCCGGCGCGACCCGCGCTGCGCGCGACGGCGGTGGTCATCCGCTCCCATCGGCCGTTCGGCACCGGAGTTGAGCACCAGCGCCCCACCGGGCGGGCCCCGCCTTTGGGCTGATCGCGGCGGCACAAGTACCGTTCCCCGCCATGGAGCACCCCATCCGAGAGCGGGTCGAGGACCTCGCCAAGCGTCGTGAGCTCGCGCTCACCCCCGGTTCGCAGCGATCGATCGACCGCCAGCACGAACGGGGCAAGATGCTCGCCCGCGAGCGGCTGGAGTACCTCCTGGACGAGGGCTCGTTCCACGAGCTCGACATGCTCGCCCGCCACCGGGCCGGCGACGCGCTCGGCGACCGGCCCTACGGCGACGGCGTCATCACCGGCTGGGGCACGATCGACGGCCGCAAGGTCTTCGTGTTCAGCCAGGACTTCACGGTCTTCGGCGGGGCGCTCGGCGAGGTGTTCGCCGAGAAGATCATGAAGCTCATGGACCTGGCCATGAAGGTCGGTGCGCCGGTCATCGGGCTCAACGACGGTGCGGGCGCCCGCATCCAGGAGGGCGTGGTCTCCCTCGCCAGCTACGGCGGCATCTTCTTCCGCAACGTGAAGGCCTCGGGTGTCACGCCGCAGATCAGCGTGATCATGGGCCCGTGCGCCGGCGGCGCGGTCTACAGCCCGGTCATGACCGACTTCGTGTTCATGGTCGACGAGACCTCGTACATGTTCATCACCGGCCCCGACGTCGTGAAGCAGGTCACCGGCGAGGAGGTCACCCAGCAGGAGCTCGGCGGTGCTCGCACCCACACCGGCACCTCGGGCGTGGCGCAGTTCATCTCACCCGACGACAAGGCCTGCCTGGACGACGTCCGGTACCTGCTCGGCTTCCTGCCCTCGAACAACCTCGAGGAGGCTCCGCTCGAGCCGACCGCGGACCCGGTCGACCGCCGCTGCGAGGAGCTGTACGACCTCATCCCGAGCTCGGCGAACCAGCCTTACGACATGCGCGACGTGGTGCGCACGGTCGTCGACGACGGCGACTTCTTCGAGTACGCCCGGGACTGGGCCGGCTCGATCATCTGCGGCTTCGCCCGGCTGGGCGGCACCAGCGTGGGCATCGTCGGCAACCAGCCGGCCATGTTCGCCGGCGTGCTGGACATCGAGTCGTCGTCCAAGGCGGCGCGCTTCGTCCGGACCTGCGACGCCTTCAACATCCCGCTGGTCACGTTCGTCGACGTGCCCGGCTTCCTGCCCGGCGTCGACCAGGAGCACAACGGCATCATCCGCCACGGCGCCAAGCTGCTCTACGCCTACTGCGAGGCGACCGTCCCGCGGATCTCGGTCATCACCCGCAAGGCCTACGGCGGTGCGTACGTGGTGATGGACTCCAAGTCGATCGGCTCGGACCTCGCCTTCGCCTACCCGTCGGCCGAGCTGGCCGTCATGGGCGCCCAGGGTGCGGTCGAGATCGTCAACCGTCGTGAGCTCACCGAGGCGGCCGACCCCGTCGCCCGGCGGGCCGAGCTCATCGAGGCCTACGAGGAGACCTACCTCAACCCGTGGGAGGCCACCGACCGCGGCTACATCGACGACGTGATCGATCCCGCCGAGACGCGCATCAAGCTGATCGCGGCGCTCGAGGTGCTCCGCACCAAGCGCGAGGACCTGCCCAACCGCAAGCACGGCAACATGCCGCTCTGACGATGGCCCTGCAGATCGATCCCGAGCCCACCGAGGAGGAGGCGGCCGCCATCGTGGCCGCGCTCGAGGTGGGCCTGCCCCGGGCGGGCGCCGACGCGACCCCCGACCGGGTGTCGCGCTGGCGCTGGTCGGGCCGCTGGTGGTCCAAGCCGGTGCCCGTGCGCCGCGGGCGTCCCGGCTGAGGACCGACGTGGGCGGGGGGCGCACGGTCGCGGTCGTCGGTGCCGGCACCGCTGGCCTCAACGCCGCGCTCCAGCTCGCCCGGAGGGGCCTGTCGGTCACCGTCGTCGAGTCGCGGCCGCTCGGCGAGGGCGGCGCGCGCTGGGACAACGGCGTGCTGGCCTGGCAGTACGCCCGCGCCGGCCTGGCACCGCCGACCGCCGCCGAGGTCCATCCCGGCTCCGGCCGCACGTTCATGCTCGGACCGGACGACGCCGGGCCCGTGCTGGTGGAGCCGCCGACCGAGCACGCCGACATGCGGCTCCTCAACGACCGTCTGGTGGCGTTGTGCGCGGACGCCGGCGTGTCGTTCCTGGACCGGGCCCGCGACGTCGAGGTCGAGATCGTCGGCGGCCGGACCCGCTCGCTGAGCATGACCGCGGCACCGCCCGACTCGGACGGGACCGCGCGGGTGCGCCTCGAGGCGGACCTGTTCGTGGACGCCGGCGGTCGGCGCGGGGTCCTACGGTCCCAGGTGCCCGAGCTCGCGTCGTGGTGCCCGCCGGTCGATCGCGGCCTGCTGTGCACCGCGAGCCAGTTCATGTACGACGTGGCCGACCCGGACGGCGCCCGGAAGTTCCTCGACGTCTACGGCGCGGTCCCGGGCGACGGAGTGACCTGGCTCGGCCTCGACGGCGGGTTCTCCGCGCTGGCGGTCGGCGTGTCGGCGAACCTCGACCAGGTGTCGGTCCTGACCGGCGCGATCGCGTCGGGGGAGTGGGGCTCCGGCCGCTCGATCCTGGACCGCGTCCTGGCGGACCAGCCGTGGATCGGCGCGGCCCGCTACGGCGGTGACGGCCTGATCCCGCTGCGTCGGCCCTATGCGCGGCTCGGCGCGTCGGGCGTGGCACTGGTCGGCGACGCCGCATGCCAGGTGTTCCCCGCCCACGGCAGCGGCATCGGCACCGGGATGATGGCGGGGGCGATCCTGGCCGAGCAGGTCGGCGGCGCGGACGATCCCGGGTCGGACGCCTCGCTGTGGGCGTACCAGACCGCCTACCACCGCGAGCTCGGCGGGACGCTGGCCGCCTACGACACGTTCCGGCGGTGCAGCAGCGCGATCGGCTCCGACGGGGTGCGCCGTATGTTCAGCAGTGGCCTCTTCACGTCGGACATGGGCGGTTCGGGTCTGGAGCAGCGCTGGAACGAGCCGACCGCCGCGCAGACCGCCGCCGCCGTCCGCGCCTACGCCAAGGACCCGGGCCTGGCCCGTGCGATGGTGCCGTGGCTGGGGCGGTGTGCGGTCGCCGCCCGTCTCGGCGCCGCAGCGCCGGCCGAGCCCGACCTCGACGCCCTGCGGCGCTGGGACCGTCGGCTCGCACGCGTCGTCGGCGGCTGACCGACCCGTCACCCGTTCTGTTCCACCTCTTCGACGCTGCAGCGTCGAAAAGGTGGAACGAAACCCCGCAGGAGGACGGCGGCAGCGCGTCAGTCGGCCGAGAGGAACCCGATGATGTCGGGGAAGGTGGCGGGGTCCTGCACGAAGAACGCGTGGCCGCCGTCGTAGAGGCGCTGCTCCGCGCCGGCGACGTGCGACGCGATGTAGGCGCCGTTGACCGGCGGGGCGATCCCGTCGAACCGGCCGCTCGCCACCAGGGTGGGGCAGCTGATGCGATCCAACCGGTCGCACACGTCGTGGTGACGCCGTGCCTCCATCTGGAGCCGCTCGCCCTCCGCCTGCTCTGGCGTGCGCTCCCGGGTCTGGCCGGCGGCCAGGTAGTCCACGAGGCCCTGCTGATCGGGATGCTCGGCGAGGAACTCGGGAGTGAACCGGGTGTCGAGCAGCTCGGCACCGCGCCGCAGGCGCTCGTCGGGCGGCAGGTCGGCGAGCTCGTGCAGCGGGTAGGACGCCCCGCCCTCGCCGCCCGGCGACGTGCAGAGCAGCGCCAGTCGCTCCACCCGGTCCGGCCAGGTGACGGCGAACTCCTGCGCGACCATGCCGCCGAAGCTGATGCCGACGACCCGACAGGAGC
>JAEXGP010000209.1 GCA_023450775.1 Actinomycetes bacterium
CACGGCCCGATCGACCCGTGCACGCGCCCGTCGCCGTGACGGGCGACTAGTCCGGCGACGAGCCCGGGGACGACGCCGCGTCGTGGTCGTGCCAGGTCACGTTCACGGCGACGGCGAAACCCTCGAGCCGCGCCAGGTCCTGGTCGGTGAGGCCGACGGCCGGGTCCAGGTCGCGGATCCCGAAGAACCGCTGCGCGCCTCGCCGTCCGACGATCTCGGGCAGCGCACGATCGGCGATCGCCTTGAACTCCTCGACCGGCGCCCGATGCGCGATCGCCCACGCCTCACGCTCCTCGCCGCGCAGCGTCACGCGGACCGGGCCGCCGTCGGTGAAGTTGCGCCACCAGGACCGGTGGCTCGCGTCGGAGACCAGCACGTCGATCGAGTCGGGACCGTGCGGTGCGTAGCCCACGCAGATCTCGTAGGACCGTCCGGTCCGCCGACCGGTGATGCCCAGGAGCACCGCCCGTCCGCTGACCAGCGGGTGCAGCGGCGACCGCAGGAGCCGGCGCATGACCGGGTTCATGCGTGTGTAGACCGCGGCGGTCCAGTGCCGGCGCGGCGCGCCGGGTGCCGCGGCATCGGCGCTCACCGGTCGGATCCCCGTGTGGCCGCGGGACGTACGGGAGCGACGCGATCCTCCACTGGCGGCGGACCCTACGGCAGACCTGCCGTTCGACGTCGCGTCCCCTGACGCCGGCGTTCGACTGGATGGGTCGGCCGGCCGGCTCAGCTCCTCGGGGTCAGCACGCACAGCTCGTTGCCCTCGGGATCCGCGAGCACCTCGAAGCGGGCGTCGGTCGCCTGCCCCACGTCCGCCCGAGCGGCGCCCATGTCGAGCAGTCGCTCGACGAGCGCCTCCTGCTCGTCCTCGGAGTGCGAGTTGAGGTCGAGGTGGATCCGCTCCTGGCTGCCGTCGGGATCACCGTCGCCGACGAACGAGAGCACGGGGTACGGATGCGAGCCGTCCGGATCGATCCGCTCGCACAGGTCCACCTCCACCCCGTCCGCGGACTCCGGGACGACCACCCACCCGAGCGCCTCGGCCCACCACGCTGCGAGCCCGCGGGGGTCGTGGGCATCGATCGTGAAGCTCTCGATGCGCAGCGTCACGGACGTGTCCTACCGCACCGGCTCGTGCCCCGACGTGCGAAGGGACCGACCGACTCGACCCGGACCGCACGCGGTGTCACTCGTTGCCGAGCCCCCGTGATCGAACGGGAGGCGTCACGTCGTCGTGACCGGCGTACGTCGCTCTGCCGTCCTGGAGGTCGACCAGCTTGGGGAGCGCGAGCGATCGTCGGTGCGGGCACCGGTGCCGCTCGAGGTGCTCGGCGAACTCCTCGGGGAACGTGCGGAGGATGCTGCTGACGACCGTCTGCTCCTCGGTGGCGAGGTAGCAGCGGCTGGCGTCGGTCACCCGACGCAGCCACGCGCTCACCACCTCGAGGTCGGCATCGCTGCCGAGTCCCGCCTCGATCCGATCGAGGCGGGCGGTGATCTCGGTCGAGCCGAGCTTGCACGGCGAGCACTGCCCGCAGGACTCGACGGCGAGGAAGTCCGAGAACCGGTACGCCACCTCCACCATGCACGCCGTGTCGTCGTAGACGATGAGCCCCGCGGACCCCAGACCGCTCCCGATCGCCTCCATCCCCTCGTAGCTGAGCGGCGTGTCCAGCTGGGATCCCGTCACGACGGCGTTCGCCACACCGGAGAACACCGCCTTGACCGACCGGCCGGGGTACAGCCCACTCCCCACGGCGTCGATCGCGCCGCCGAGCGGTGTGCCGAGCTCGATCTCACCGACATCGGGCGCGACGACGTCGCCGACCACGGTGCAGACGATGGTCCCGGGCGACGACGCCGTGCCCATCGACCGGAACCACTCGTCCCCTCGGGCGAGGATGTGCGGGACGTTCGAGAGCGTCTCGACGTTGTTCACGAGCGTGGGGTGCGGATCGTCCCGTCGGGAGCCGATCGCCACCGGCGTGGACTCCCACCCCAGCTCCGGCGACCACGCGAACAGGCCTTGTTCGTGGGGCGGGAACGCTCGCGGCATCGCCGGTTTGCCCTCGATGACCTCGAGCATCGCCTTCTCCTCGCCGAACAGGTAGTCGTCCGGCCCCGCGACGAGGCTCACGGTGAGGTCCTCGCCGAGGCCTCGCTGCTGCAGCTCCTCGACCGCCCGGGTCAGACGTTCGAGCTCGCGCGAGTACGACGCCTTCACGCAGATGTAGACGTCCCTCGCGGCGATCGCGAACGCCGCGATGAACAGCCCTTCCACGACCTGGTACGGGTTCGAGCGGATCAGCGCTCGGTCCTTGAACGTGCCGGGCTCGCCCTCCGCCCCGTTGCACACCACGTAGCGCCGCGCCGACTCCTGGCCGGCGATCCCCGCCCACTTGGCCCCGGTGAGGAAGCCACCACCGCCGCGTCCGCGCAGGCCGGATGCCCGCACGCGCTCGATCGTGGCCGACGGGCCGATCTCGCGGGCGGTGGCCAGACCCAGCCCACCGGGACCGGACGCCAGGTACTCGTCCACGTCCGCCACCGGCGCCGGACCCAGCAGGAAGCCCGTCACGACCGCGCCCGACGCTGATGGGCCCGAGGCTGCTGGGCCCGAGGCTGCTGGAAGGACATGTTCGACCCTACCGCCGAGCGCATCGTCGTCGACCGGTGGACCGACGTTCCCACCTCCAGACGGCGGCGGATCGCTGCCCGCGAGCTACCGGCGCTGCGGATGCTCCCGCCGGCGTAGCGCACGCCGCCGGCCGCGCGCGTCAGGACGGCCAGCCAGGCGCAGACCGCCCGCTCGACGAGCCACGCCGCCGCCCACAGC
>JAEXGP010000227.1 GCA_023450775.1 Actinomycetes bacterium
GCCCAGCACCGCCTGCAGCGCGGCGAGCGGGAGCTGGACCGCCTCGGCCGCGAGCCACTCGACCTGGCGGTTCGACCTCGGGGCGACGAGGTCGTGCCAGGCGTCGGGCATGGTCGACAGGGTGGCGAGCATGAACGGCCGGGCGATCCCGCGGGCCGGCTCGGGTGCGCCCTCGAGGCGGACCGTCGCGTCGAGCAGCGCGCGGGTGAGCTTGGAGACCGACAGCTCGTCGGTCCAGGCGTCCATGGTCGAGCGCAGACCGGCCAGGGTGGTGGGGAGCTCGCCCTCCTCGATCAGCGGCAGCGGCAACGTGCCGGCCTGGAGCGCGGCGCGCTGGTCGGCGTCGGCGAAGATCTCGTCGATGTCGACGCGCTGGTCGAGCAGCGCCGCGTGGGTGGACTGCTCCCGCACGAAGGCGTCGGCCTGGGCGCGGGGCAGGCGGCCCCGGCCGTAGCGCTCGGTCATCACCAGGAACGACTCGGTCAGCGTCATCGACACCCACGCGGTCTGGTGCGGGTCGGTGGCGTCGAAGCGCGTGCCGTCGCGCCCCGTGCCCTTGACCGTCCGGTGCATGGCCCGGACGCGGCGGGCGGACCGGCGTACCTCCTCCATGGAGCCGAGGTTCTGCGCCTGGACGAAGGCGCCGGTCCGTCCGACTCGCCCCAGGAAGTCGTCGTAGAACTTGCCGGTGCTGTCGGTCGCGGTGGGGATGGGCACGGACAGGGTCTGGAGCAGCGCGGCGCGCAGCCCGGCGAGCGCCTGCGTGGCCTGACCCACGACCGCCCAGGTGACCGAGTCGGGGCCGAACAGACCCGGATCGCCGGGCTCGGCATCCGGGTCGAGGGTGCTCGTGAACAGTCCGGTGCGCTCCAGGAACCCGTCGCGCAGCGGAGGGATGCCCTGCGGCAGGGCCCACGTCACGACCGCGTTGGGCGTCGGCAGCAGCGTCAGCGGAGGGAACGTCATGGTGCCGTCCTGGGTGGTCGTGTCGTTCCGGGTGGTCGTGTCGTTCCGGTCGGGAGCCGGAGCAGCCAGCGGAACGTGTCCCGGGCGTCGGACCGGATGGCGTCGTCGTCGTCGAGGCGGAGCGTGGTCGTCGGTGTGAGGAGCAGCGAATGGGTCACCCGGGCGAGGAGCTCGGCGAGCGGGGCCGGGTCGAAGCGCTCGATCAGCCCCGCGTCCATCAGCCGCTCGATGTGGCCGGTCAGGTACTCGGCACCCGCGCGGATGATCGGCCAGCCGTCGGTCGTGAGCCGGGGGAGGATGTCCTCGGGCTCGGTCTCGATGAGGCGGCGCAGCAGCGGTTGCTCGCGGAGGCGGCGCGCCACCACGACCGTGACCTCGGCGAGCTGGTCCTCGGGCGGGGCGTCGGGGTCGACGAGCGCCTCGAGCTCGGCGAGGAACCGCCGGGTCTCCCGCAGGCCCACGGCCGCGACGATGCCGTCCTTGGTGCCGTACCAGCGGTACAGGGTGGCGGGGCTGATGCCGCTCCGCCGTGCGATCTCGTTGACGCTCGTGCGGCGGATGCCGAAGTCCAGGAACGCGTCCAGCGCGCCGTCGAGCGCGCGCTCGTCGTCGGTCGCTCCGGCGGGGTCCGTGTCCTGGATCAGGTCGAGCAGACCGCCGGATGACGTCATGAGAGCATTGTCGCCTCACTCTCTCACGTGATCAACCCCGTCCGTCCCCCGACGGCGTCCGCGAGTGAAGTCCCACCTCCCGCTGCAGGAGCACCAGGTCGAGGCGCCGGCCGCGGAGCTCGCCGACGCCCGGCATCCGGGCCGTCTCCACGAAGCCCAGCTGCCGGTGGAACGCGATCGACCGCTCGTTGGTCGCGTCGATGCCGGCGACCAGCACCTTCTTGCCGGCGGCACGCGCCCGCTCGTCCAGCTCGGCGAGGAGCGCTCGACCGATGCCGCGGCCCCAGCTGCCCTCGCGCACGTGGACGGTCAGCTCGGCCGTGATCAGGTACCCCGGCGTCCGGACCGTGTCGCGGAAGTCGCCGAACGAGGCCCACCCGAGCACGTCGGCCTCGCCGGTCGCGTCCGCGTCGGCGGTGTCGACGGCCACCAGCACCGGGAACCCGGCGGCCTGGCGCGCGGCCACCCACGCGGCGCGTTCCTCGACCGGTTCCAGACGGTCCGTCCACGTGTAGGTCGTCGTGGGGATCAGCGCGTTGGCGAGCGCGGCGATCGGGGCAGCGTCGCTCGGCCCCGCGTCGCGCACCCGGATCACCGCCTCACCCTCGCATCCGGCCGCCGGCGGGTGCACGATGGTCCGTGTCGCCGAGCGGAGGGGAGGTCGGACCGGCTCATGCGGACCATCGAGACCGACTACCTGGTCATCGGTGCAGGTGCGATGGGCATGGCCTTCACCGACGCGCTGATCGACCACGCGGACGTGCACGTGACGTTGGTCGACCGACGTCACGCCGCCGGCGGCCACTGGCTCGACGCCTATCCGTTCGTGCAGCTGCACCAGGCGTCGGTCTTCTACGGCGTGGCGTCGACCGTGCTCGGGGACGGCTCGGTCCAGCGCCGCGGTCCGGAGGCCGGCCTGCAGGAGCGGGCGCGGCAGGCCCAGATCCAGGCGTACTTCGACGACGTCCTGCACCGCCGGTTCGTCGGGTCCGGACGCGTGACGTTCCTGTCGGGGAGCGAGCACCGCAGCGACGGCACGAGGGAGCTGGTCACCTCGCTCGTGTCGGGTGAAACGGTGCGGGTCGACGTCCGGCGCCGGGTGGTGGACGCCACCTATCTGTCGCCCACGATCCCCGCCACCACAGCACCCCCGTTCGGCGTGGCCGACGGCGCCCGCGTCGTGCCGATCAACGACCTGGCCCGGCTCGAGGCGGCGGCGGGCCACTACGTGGTCGTCGGATCGGGCAAGACGGCCACCGACGGCATCGTGTGGCTGCAGGCCAACGGCGTCCCGCCGGACCGCATCGCGTGGGTGCGGCCGCGCGACCCGTGGATGCTGAACCGGGCCGTCGTGCAGCCCGATCCGGCCGTCGTGCTCGGCGCCGCCGCCGACACGATGGCCGCGGCCGTCGAGGCGGACTCGATGGACGACGTGTTCCTCCGTCTGGAGGACGCAGGGGTGATGCTGCGCATCGATCGCGACGTGGTGCCGACGATGGCCAAGACGCCCACGCTCGCCACCTGGGAGCTCGACCTCCTCCGGCGCGTCGAGCGCGTGATCCGGCTCGGCCACGTCCGCGAGGTCACTCCCACGGAGCTGGTGCTCGAGCACGGACGGGTCCCGTTGCCGGCCGGCTCGCTGGTCGTGCACTGCGCGGCCTCGGGCCTGCAGTATCCGCCCCTCGTCCCGATCTGGGGCGAGGACCGGATCCGGCTGCAGACGATCCGGGTCGGGTTCCCCTGCTTCTGCGGCGCGCTCGCCGGCTTCGTGGAGGCCACCCGCGACGACGACCGCGAGCGCAACCGCGTGTGCCCGCCCAACACGCTGCCCGACGACCCGACCACGTGGGCCCGCATGCAGTTCCGGGGCACGCAGGCCGCCCGCACCTACGGCGCGGAGCCGGACATCGCGGCGTGGGCCAACGCGTGCGCGCTCAACCCGTCGCGCGTGGACGAGTCGCAACG
>JAEXGP010000243.1 GCA_023450775.1 Actinomycetes bacterium
CACCACGACGTGTGCACCGTCCACCAGATCGATCGCTCCCACGTCGCGGAGTCGGGTCACCGCCTTGGTCACCGTCCGGCGGTGGAACCCGAGCTCCGCCGCCAGGTCGGCGATCGTCGCCTCCGGCGCGGCCGCCAAGGCCTCCAGCACGGACTCGAGCGTGCGGGTGCTGACCCCGCCGCGAGCCTGCAGACCCGTGCGCCGGGCCAGGTCCTCGGGGCGGAACAGCATCACCGCCGTCGCCGGCTCACCGTCACGGCCGGCCCGGCCGATCTCCTGGTAGTAGGAGTCGAGCGACTCGGGGGCGTCCCAGTGCAGCACGCCTCGCACGTCGGGGACGTCCACGCCCATCCCGAACGCGCTCGTGGCCACGACCACGTCCAGGTCGCCGGACGAGAACCCGTCCTGGACGTCGCGGCGGACGCCGGCGGGGCGGGCGGCGTGGTAGGCGGCGGCTCGGCGGCCGTGCTCGACCAAGCGTTCCGCGAGCTCCTCGGCGCTGCGGCGGGTGGTGGCGTAGACGATCCAGCGCTCGCCGGGCGGGACCGCGTCCAGCAGCTCGTCGAACTTGTCGCGCTCGGAGGCGACACGGCGCACGTCCAGGAACAGGTTCGGACGGTCGAGCCCGGTCACCACCACCAACGGATCGGTGAGGCCGAGCCGCTCGGCGATGTGACGGCGCACGGGCGGCGACGCCGTCGCCGTGAGCGCGATCGTCGGCGGGCGCCCGAGCTGGTCCAGCACGTCGGAGAGGAGGAGGTAGTCGGGTCGGAAGTCGTGTCCCCAGGCCGAGACGCAGTGGGCCTCGTCCACGACGACGAGCGACGGACGACCCCGCTGCACCGCGGCGAGCGTCGCCGGCACCGCCAGCTGCTCCGGCGCGACGAAGAGGAACTCCAGGTCGCCGGACACGAACGCCTCGAGCACGGCGTCGCGGTCCGTCGTCCCCGCGTTCAAGGCTGCGGCGGCGCCGGCGTTCAGCTCCCGGAAGCCCTCGATCTGGTCGTGCTGCAGCGCCACGAGCGGTGACACCACGAGCGTGGGACCGTCGATCAACGCCCCGGCGACCTGGTAGATCGCCGACTTGCCCGAACCGGTCGGCATGATCGCCAGCACGTCGCGACCCTCGACCGCCGCCTCGATCGCCGGTCGCTGGCCCTCGCGCAGCCGTCGCACGCCGAGCGCGCGGCGGGCGGCCACCTCCGGATCGGACGGTCCCTGGCTGGACATCGGGCAGCTCCTCGCGTGCTCTCGGGGGCGATGGTCGCCCGCCCCTACCCGTTCGCCGACCGGCCATCACCGCTGCGTCCGTCACACCCGGCCGCCGACCCGGCCCTCCCCACCGGTTCTGTGATGCTTCTCCGGGGGAAATGCCCCGCAAAAGCATCACAGAAGCGGGGAGGCGGTCAGGCCCGGGGCACCCAGACCTCGGCCGGCCCGGTCCGGAAGCCGGTGAGCGACTCGGACACTCGGCCGCCCGGCAGCAGATCCCGCTCGTAGCGGTAGTGCTCCTCGAACGAGTCGGGCAGGTACGACATCCAACGCTGGGAGTCCACGACCACCGCGGCGAACCGCTGCTCCCGGACGGCCCGGTCGAGCTCGGCCGACAACCGGCGACCCTCGGGCCGGGGGCCCCGCAGCACATCCGCGAGCGCTGCGCTCTGGGCGGTGGGCTCCGAGCCCGACAGCGTCAGCAGCCAGGGGTGCGCGGGCAGGTACACCGGCTGCGGCAGGTCGCCGAGCGCGGCGACCTCCGCCACGGCCGTCCGCTCGTCGCGATCCGCTGGCACGTGGTCCTGCGGGCTCCAACGGAGCGCCCAGAACTGGGCCAGGAGCAGCGCCAGGCATGCGACGGCCACCCATCGGGACGGCACACGCCGAGCGGTGGCCGCGGCCAGGCCGCCGAGCACGGCCATGGCCGCCACGGCGGGCATGAGCACGTTGTCCCACCCGCCGCTGTGGATTCGGCCCGCCCACCCGCACAGCACCATCGAGGCGGCGAACGCCGCGACGTAACGGAGATCCACGCCGTCACCGGTGCCTGCGGCGCCCGTGCCGGCGGCAGCAGCGCCGACGTCGCGCCGGCGGGCGGCGAACATGCCGATCAGGCCCGCGGCGAGCAGCCAGGTGTACGGCCGCAGGTCGTCGGTGAAGAAGCCCAGCATCGAGGCCCGCACCAGCTCGTGGGACCGGGGCACCTCGACCACGTAGAACCAGAACCAGCCGCCCGACGACACCTGCAGGGCCACGGACACGGCCACCAGCAGACCGATGAACGTGGCGCCCGCCACCGCACCTCGCCGGCGGTCACGGGTCGCCAGCCAGACCACCACGGCGACGGCCGGCAGGGCGGCGTCCTGCTTGGCGAGCACGGCCAGGACCAGCAGCAGGCCACCCCAGACGGCGTCGCGGTCGGTCGTGGCGGTGCGGATCCGCAGCGCCCCGCACAGCGTCAACGCCAGCATCAACGAGTCCACCCGGGCCACGTCGAACCAGGCGCCGCAGACCACGAACGACGCGGCCAGGATGCCCGCGCCGACGAACCCCGCCCAGCGATCGGCGGTCTCGACCACCACCAGGCGGGCGGTCGCCCAGAAGGCCACGAGCGACGACACCAGCGACATGGCGCGGAGCGGTTCGGGGCCGACGCCGACGAACCAGCTGACCGCTGCGCCCAGCCATGTGAAGAGGGGCGTGTAGAGGTACGGGACCGAGTCCAGGTGGGGCTCGTGGTACAGCTGCTCGCCGTCGAGCACCCGCCGCACCTGGTCCACCATCCCGCCCTCGATCCACTCGAGCTCGACGGGCGAGCGGAGTCGGATCAACGCCACGACCACGTACGCAGCGATCGCGATCCCGGCGGCGACGGCGAGCAGCCGGCGCAGCGAGGTCACGGGGCGGTCCGATGCGACCCGGGCTCCCGAGGCGACGTCCGGCTGCGGAGCGGCGTCCGGGTCGGCGACCGCCGGGAGCCGCTCGGGCGCGACGGTCACGGCGCCACCGCCGTGGTCGTGAACGTGACCCACGTGAGAGCGACCATCAGGACCGCGCCGACCACCACGATGCAGCGGTGCACCCGGCCGTCCCACGTCACGCCGACCGCCATGGCGAGCGGGAACGCGCCGAGCACCATCCGGGGTCGGGGTCCGACCACGCTCGACGCGGTCGCCAGCCCGAGCGCACCGACGCCGTAGAGCAGGACGGGCAGCGGCGGCCGCCATCGCCACAGCGCGACCAGGCCGACCACCGCGAGCAGCAGACCGGCCGTGACCGTCACGTCGATGAGCCCGGTCGACCCGAGCGAGACGGACCGCTCGGTCACCGCGGACCACACCCGCTCGGCCGTGGTCCGACCCAGGTCCATGCGCTCGTTCCAGCCGATCCGCTCCGCGTCGAGCCAGGCGGTGGGGATGCCCGTGCGCACCCAGAGCGCGAGCCACACCGCCGCCACTCCGACGGCCGACAGCGCCGGCGCCACCCAGGGCCGGGCGCCCCGACCCCGCCCCCACACCCACGCCGCGGCCGCCAGCGCCACGACGAGCACGACGGTGTTCGGACGGGTGGCGGTCGCGAGGGCGCCCAGCGCACCGGCGAGCCACCAGCGGTCCCGCCGAGCGGCGAGC
>JAEXGP010000276.1 GCA_023450775.1 Actinomycetes bacterium
AAGCGGGCCTTGGCCATGGCGTCGAGGTACTCGACCATGCCGCTGTACGGCTTGGAGTAGTCGTGCTTGCGCACCCACGACACGAGGTGCTCGTGGCTCACGCCGAGCCCGAGCAGGAACCGTCCCGGGAACGCCTCGTTGAGCGTCTGCATGGCGGCGTTGCACGCGAGCGGGTCGCGCCCGTACCGGTTGACGATGCCGGTGGCCACCTTGATGCGGTTCGACGCCTGCAGCAGGAGCGCGGCGTGCACGAACGGCTCGCGGAACACCGTCTCGGGGATCCACACCGCACCGAAGCCGAGCTCCTCGAGCTCGGCGACGGCCTCGCCCGCCAGCGCGGACGGCCGCGAGTCGAGCGTCCCGGTCCAGATGCCGTAGGTGCCGATGTCGATGTTCGGGTTCTGCACGTCGGCCTCCGTGGTCGCGGCCCCGCTCGGGGTCGGCGTGGCGTCAGGGGTTGAGGGTTCAGGGGTCCAGGTAGAGGAAGCCGAAGGCCTCGTCGCGGACGTCGAGGCCGGCGGCGGCCAGCGCGGGCGACCAATCGCCGCCGACGGCCGGGTCGCTCTCCTCCATGCCGTGATCAGCGCACAGGAACACGGTCGTGCGCTCCCGGATTCCCCGGCGTTCCAGCGCGGCCAGCACCTCGCCGATCCGCCCATCGGTGTCGCGGATGGAGGCCCGGGCGATGTCCGAGTGCGGCCCGCCCTCGTGGAACGCGGAGTCGGTGAGCGCGAAGTTCACCCAGAGGAACCGCGGCAGGGGGTACTCGTCACCCAGGTAGGAGCCCTCGATGATGCCGACCGCCTGCTCCATGCCGTGGTGGTCGACCTGCGTGAACAGCGCGTAGTCCTTGACCGGCCGCACGAACATCTCGGAGCTGTGGGGCAGACCGTCCGCCGTGCGGGGGAAGTCCGACATCCGCACGCCGCGGCGCATGAGGTCGAAGGTCGAGAAGCCGGCGCCGTGGTCGGCCGGCTCGTTGACCGACGCGGTGAACGCGCCGGGCTCGGTCCGCTGCAGGACCAGGTGGATGCTGTCGGTGCCGGGAAGGAGCGCCGACATGGCGGTCGCCCAGGTCTCGGGAGAGTTCGTGATCACCTGCTCGCGGCGGCTGCGGTCCCACCAGGCGTTGTGCAGGATCCCGTGGTGGCCCGGGTGGCGACCGGTGATGATCGACGTGTGGTTCGGCAGCGTCACCGTCGGCAGGGACGACACGACGCCGTCGCGCAGCGCGGTCCCGTCCGCGAGGAGCCCGGCGATGTGGGGCGCCTCGCCGCGGGCGACGGCGTCGTAGAGGACGTTCGGGTTGCAGCCGTCGAGCAGGAACCCGACCACGTGCGCCGGGCCGTCGCCGCGGCGGAGGGCGTCGTGGTCGAGCACCGCGTCGATCGGACGGCCGTCGGCACCGGCCAGCTCGGCGGGATCCCGCCCGAGCAGCGACAGGACGGTCGGGGCGATGTCGACGATCTGCGCCGGCACGCCGTCGACCAGGCCGTCGTCGCGGATGCCCGGACCGCTGATCAGGAACGGCGCCCGGCACTGCACCGCACCCAACGACCCGTGCTCGCCGATGTGGCCGCCCTGATCGGCCCAGTGGTGCGACGCGGTGTGCACGACGCACACGTCGGGTGCGTGCGGGTGGTCGAAGAGCTGGGCCACCTGCTCGTACGCGAACGGGTAGGCGTTGGCCGTGCGGTCGGGGAACCGGTGGTCGAGCTCGGCGGCCAGGCCCGCGAACCGGTCGATCGACTGGTCACCGAGGGGGTTGCGACCGGTGACCGACTCGACGGTGAACGTCCAGTCACGGGCGGGACCCGGGCCGGCCGACCCGTCAGCCGCGCCGGCTGCGAGGTGGCGCCGGAACCGGACCGACCCGTCGACGGCATGGGCCTCGTAGGCGCCGTCCCGCTGCACGAACACCATCTCGACGATCGGCGCCAGCGACGGGTCGACGAGCGTGGCGAGCGCGACGTCCAGCTGCGACATCACCCGAACGTACCCCGCGCCGGTCCGCCGTCCCGGGGCCGACGGTCCGAAAAGCGGCTTCGGGCGGGATCCCGGCCTCCGCCGAGATCTCGCCCGAAGGGGGACAGTCCCTCCCCGTCCGACCGGAGCACCCGGAGACCGGGGCCAGCCGGACGGACTCCATCCGTCCCGTCGTGGCGATGGGGCAACCTCCACGACTCCGTTGGAAGATTTCTACCTGGTCGGTCCTTCTCACGCAACCTCCTTCGCCGACCGGCCGCGGGCGAATGTGGTTCCGCCTTGACCCACAAGGCCCATCGTCCGGATTGACCGACCGGATGGTCACTGAAGTGCAGTCAGTTTCGTAGTGGCCGCTCTGCCGCACCATCGCGGGCACTATGGTGAGGCCCGTGGACGCCCCGTCGCCACCAGCACCGTCGTCCACGCGGGACGACCTGATCCGGGCCGGGCTGGCGCTCGCCGACGCGCTCCCGCTCGAGAAGCTCTACGCCGGCGTCACGACCGCCGCCACCGCCGAGCGGGCGGGCGTGACCACCGGCTCGTTCTTCCACCACTTCCGCAACGCCACCGAGTTCGCGGACGCGCTGGTCCGCTCCTACATCCGCGAGCGCCCGCTCAACGACCAGGTGGTGGCCGAGCTGCTCGACGCGCTCGACCGCACGGACCTGGCGGACGCCATCACGGCGACGCTGATGGACACCTGGAAGCTGATGAGCACCGACCCCGACCTCACCGCCGATCTGCGGGGCCGGATGCACCTCTTCGCCCACCACGGTGCAGAGCTGGCGCTGCCGACCGAGGAGCTGACCACTGTCGGAGACGTCCTGCGGTCGGTCCTGCACGTGCAGATCGACGGTGCCACGCAGGGGTGGAGCCAGCTGCTCGAGATGCAGGACCTGCGGGTCCGCGAGCCGTTCGACGCCCGGCGCCTGGCGATCGTCGTCCACTCCATGATGACGGGGATGCTCATCGCCCATGCGATCGACCCGACGCTCCTGGACGACGAGCTCTTCGCCGACGCCGCGGCCACGCTGGCCGGCGCGGTCACGCGGACCGAGCTGCGGCCGGCCCGGATCGTGCTGGCTGCAGAGTTCGTGCCCGAGACCGACGTCTCGCCCCAGGCCCGCTCGGGTGCCCGGCGCCGGCAGGAGTCCCGCCAGCGGGTGGTCGACGCGGCCACGGGCATGTTCGTCGACGGGTGGGACTCGGTGAGCGCCACCGAGGTGGCCGAGGCCGCCGGCGTCTCCACCCAGACCGTGATCAACCTGTTCGGCAACGTGCGCAAGGTCTGCGCGTCCACGTTCGGCGCCCACCTGCCGGCCATCGAGGCCGCGATCGAGGGCGCGGGCGACCGTCCCCTGGAGGCGCTGCAGGAAGGGCTCCTGGCACTCGCCCGCGCCGCTGCGGACGACCCCCACCCGGCCCGCGCCTTCCTCACCGAGCGGCTCGGCATCCGGGCGGAGCGCGACTTCGAGATCGACGACGACGACATCCGCGTGCTCGTACCGATCGGCATCAGGACGACGTTCGTCGTCGCGGACCTGCTCGGCACCGAGACGACCACGGAGGGCACGCCCGACCTGGCCGCGACCCTCATCGACTTCGTCCTCGCCCATGCGATCCCCCGCCCCCGCCGGGCCGAGGAGACCGTCGAGCTCGCCCTGCGGCTCCTGCCGGCCGGGGCGCTACTCTGACGACCCGTCAGATCCGAACGAGGCCCCGGTCGACGGGGGGACGGAGGCTCGAGTGAGCACCAGGCGCGTGCCGGCGATCGAGGGGTGGTTCACGATGCCCGAGGACGGCACGGCCCCCGCGCTGATCGGCACCCGTGACTCGGTCACGGGCACCTACTTCTTCCCGCCGGAGCGTGTGATGTCCCGGGCGCCGGGCGCCGCAGACGCCGAGCTCACCGACGTCGAGCTGTCCCGCACCGGGAAGCTGTGGTCCTACACGGACGCCGGGTACCGCCCGCCGGAGCCGTACGTGCCGGTGACCGACCCGCACGAGCCGTTCGCGATCGCCGCGGTGGAGCTCGAGGCCGAGAAGATGGTGGTCATGGGCCAGGTCGTGGCCGGCGTGACCGTCGACGACCTCCAGGTGGGCATGGACATGGAGCTGGTGCTCGACACGCTCTACTCCGAGCCCGATCCCGACGGCGCCGAGGGCGACACCGTCGAGTACGTCGTGTGGAAGTGGCAGCCGGCGAACAGCGCCGGGACCGAGGGAGGTCGGCCGTGAGCGTCGAACAGGTCGCCGTCCTGGGCGTGGGCATGCACCCCTGGGGCAAGTGGGGTCGCAACTTCGTGGAGTACGGCGTGGCCGCAGCCCGCGACGCCCTGGCCGACGCCGCCGTCGACTGGCGCGACATCGGCTTCGTCGCCGGCGCGGACACCATGCGCAACGGGTACCCGGGCTACGTGGCCGGGGCGACGTTCGCCAAGGCCCTGGGCTGGACCGGCATCCCGGTCACCAGTGCGTACGGCGCCTGCGCGTCCGGGACCATGGCGCTCGAGGCGGCTCGCCAGCGGATCCTCGCCGGTCTGTGCGACGTGGCCCTGGTGGTCGGCGCCGACACCACGCCGAAGGGCTTCCTCAAGCCCAACAAGGGCGAGCGCGGCGACGACCCGGACTGGCTGCGCTTCCACCTGATGGGCGCGACCAACCCGACCTACTTCGCGCTCTACGCCCGCCGGCGGATGGACCTCTACGGGGCCACGCCCGACGACTTCGCGCAGGTGAAGATCAAGAACGCCCGCAACGGCCTCGGCAACCCGTACGCCCGGTACCGCAAGGAGGTCACGGCCGACGACGTGGCCGGGTCGCCCGTGGTGGCCAGCCCGCTGCGCCTGCTCGACATCTGCGCCACGTCGGACGGCGGCGCCGCCGTCGTGCTGTCGTCCATGGAGTACGCCCGCAAGCACCTCTCGGGCGCGGACCCGACGGTGCGGGTGGCGGCGATCAGCACGGTCACGCCGACGTTCCCCAACACGATCATCGAGATGCCGGACTTCGCCACCGATTCGGCCGCCGGGCTGCCGGCGCCGGACCACACGTTCAAGCAGGCGATCGGCGTGGCTGCGTACGAGCAGGCCGGGATCGGTCCCGACGACGTGGACGTGGCCGAGGTCTACGACCTGTCCACCGCCCTCGAGCTCGACTGGTACGAGGACCTGGGCTTCTGCGGCCCGGGCGAGGCCGAGAAGCTGCTCCGCGACGGCGTGACGCAGCTCGACGGCCGGCTGCCGGTCAACCCCTCGGGCGGCCTGGCCTGCTTCGGCGAGGCCGTGCCGGCGCAGGCGATCGCCCAGGTCTGCGAGATCACGTGGCAGCTGCGGGGCCAGGCCGAGGGTCGTCAGGTCGCCGATCCCCGGGTGGGCATCACCGCCAACCAGGGCCTGTTCGGCCACGGCTCGAGCGTCATCCTCACCCGCTGACCCACTCGGAGACTCGACGCCTCAGTTCCGTCGGTCGCATGCCGATGGAGGTGGTGGGAACACCACAACACGGCGCACGACACCCGGGGCCTGCGGGCCCCGGTGTCGTGGACCGCACAGCCCCGCACCCCTGAGCCCGGGACATCTCGAGCCCGATGCGGGCGCCACGCGACCCGAGTTCGGGGTCAGCGGCGAGTGGTGAGCAGCAGGACCGGGACCGTGGCGGCGCACGCGGCCAGCAGCACCAGTCCCGCGGCGACGCCGAAGGCGCCGGCGACGGCGCCGACGACGCCCGGTCCGATGACCTGGCCGAGGTAGCCGAAGGTGGTCAGCGCGCCGACGACGACGCCGGGGCGCTCGCGACCTCGACCCACCTCGGACATGAGCAGCGGCCAGCACACGGACACCCCGCCTGCGGCCAGGACCAGCCCGCTCGCGGCCACGACCGGCTGCTGCACCGTCGCCAGCACGACCAGTCCTGCGGCGGCGAACAGGGTGCCGCCCACGATCGCCCGCCGGGCCGCGGCCGCGGTCTCGACGCGCGACACCGAGAGCCGGGCCGTGACCGCCACGAGGTAGCCCATGAACGCACCGCCGGCACCGACGAGCAGACCCGCGTCGAGCTGGCCGCGCAGCTGGAGCACACCCCACGTGTTCACGCCGCCCTCGACCACGGCGGCCAGCGCGAACGCCCCGGCGACCGGGACCAGGTGCTCGGACCGGAGCGTGCGCAGCCCCTCGGACAGACGGACCTTCCGCCCGGCGTGACCCGCCGGCAGGTGGATGCCGCGTGTCGCGACGAGGAGGACGACCACGAGCAACGCAGTGGTGGCCCACGCCCAGCGCCAGCCCACCGCGCCGGTCACGCCCAGCAGCACGCCGACCAGCACCGTGCCCACGGCGCCGCCGACGTTGAAGACGGCGTGCAGCCGGACCAGCCGTCCCGGCCGGTCGGCCAGTCCTGCCGTCGCGGCCACGTTGGCGACCACGTCCACGGCGCCGCCGACCGACAGGACCGTCACCACCCCGAGCGCCACGCCCCACGGCGCCGGCAGCACCGATCCGATCGCGAGCGCGACCGCCCAGCCAGCGCACGACAGGCGCAGCGCCGCGGTGGTGCCCCGGTGCTCGGCGAGCGCGCCGCCCAGCGTGTTCACCCCGGCCGCCACCACCAGCGAGATCGTCAGGACCAGGCCCAGTCGCCCGGGGCCGCCGCCCAGCGCGTGCTCCACCTCGGGCGTGGCGACGGTCCACGCGCCCATGAAGAGTCCGAGGGCGGCGAACGCCCCGGCCACCGGCACGAGCGCCCGGCCGATGCCCCGTGCGGAGCCCGATGGAGGTGCGGCAGGAGCGGCTCCCCCGCCGGCATCGGCGTCCGCGCCGGCGACCGAGGGCACGCCCTCGGGGGACGGCATCCGCACAGCCTCCCACCTGCCGTCGCGGCCGACCCCACGCGATTCGGCGCCGGTCGGGGTCGAGGCTCACCGCGTGACCCTCACTAAGATCCGCCCACCATGTTGGAGGCGATCGTCGAGGTGACCGACACGGTCGCGCTCCCCTACACGACCGGGCTGCAGCGGGTGGCCCGCGAGCTGATGGCGCGGCTGGCCCCCGATCAGCCCGACGGCGGACCCGCCAGCAGCGAGGTCGACGGCGGCGTCATCGCCTACCGACCGGCCGTCTGGTCGCCCGCCGCGGAGTGGTTCCGGGACCTGACCGACGGCGAGGTGGACGCCCTGGCCCACCCGCAGGAGCGCCTGCCGGCCAGCACCGCGATCGCCCGGCGCTTCCCGGCGCCCGTCGCCACCGCCGTGCGCCGCGTCCTCGCGGTGCCGGCCATGCGCGACCTCCGCGTGAAGATGCGCCACGCGGCGCACCGCCGGGCCGAGTGGCCGCTGATGGACCTGGTGCGGCCGCCGGCCGACGCGTCCACGGTGCTGGTCGACCTGGAAGCGGCGTGGAACGACCCCGTGCCCCGGGACGAACTGCTGCCCGAGCTGCACCGGACCGGCGCGGGCAGCGCGGCGCTCGTCGCCGACGTGCTGCCGCTGCTGCGCCCGGAGTGGTTCGACGGCGTGCTCCTGCGCGACTTCGATCGCTTCATCACCGGCCACCTCCGCCACAGCGAGCTGTTCCTGTGCATCTCGGAGCGGACGCGGCTCGATCTGCTCCAGGTCGCCGAGGCCAAGGGCATCGACCGCGAGCTCGACGCCCGGGTCGTGCCGCTCGGGTCCGACATCGTGCAGCGGGCCCGCCCCACCGACGACGACGCGCCGTCCGAGGTGCCGGCGCCGATCGAGCGCTACCTGCTGATGGTCGGCACGATCGAGCCGCGCAAGAACCAGGCGCTCGCCCTCGACGTGTTCGACGCCCTGGCCGATCGCCACCCCGACCTGGGGCTCGTGCTCGTGGGCAAGCGGGGTTGGAAGGTCGACGACCTGATCGAGCGCATCGAGCAGCACCCGTCGATCGGGCGCCGAGTGCTGTGGCTGGAGGAGGTGGACGACGCCCGGCTGGGTCGTCTCTACCGCGACGCCTTCCTGTCGCTCACGCCCGCCCGCTACGAAGGACTGGGCATGACCGTGACCGAGGCCATGCAGTTCGGTACCCCGGTCATCGCCTCCACCGAGGGCGCGCTGCCCGAGGCCGGCGGCGACGCGGCCGAGTACGCCGGACCCGACGACGTGACCGGCTGGGTGCAGCTCATCGAGCGGCACCTCGACGACCCGGCGCACCACGACGCCGCCGTCGCCCGGGCCCGGGCCCACCGGCCGCAGTCGTGGGACCAGTCCGCGGACGCCGTGCGCGCCGCGATGCAGGACGTGTTCGGCGCACGCACGGCGGCGGTGGCCGGTGGCTGACGACACGAACCCGACCGATCCGGCCGGGACCGATCCGGCCGGGACCGACCCGTCCAGCAGCGGCCCGACCAGCAGCGACCTGACCAGCAAGAGCGCGGCCGCCGGTCCCGCCACGCCGTGGTGGGTCACCGCCGTCGTCGCCCTCGTGGTGGCCGCCGGCGTGGTCGCCCGGTTCCTGCCCCGCGGGTCCATGTGGTTGGACGAGGCCCTGTCCGCGAACATCGCCCAGCTCCCGCTCGGCGACATCCGGGGCGCGCTCAAGCGCGACGGGCACCCGCCGCTCTACTACGTGCTGCTCCACGCCTGGGGCGCGGTCGTCGGCTGGTCGCCCTGGGCGCTGCGGGCGCTGTCGGGCATCCTCGGCGTGGCCGCGCTCCCCCTCGCCTGGTGGGCCGGGCTCCGGGTCGGCGGCCGTCCCGACGCCCTCGGCGTGCGGGACCCGGTGCGGGCACGCAGCACCGCGACCGCGGCGCTCGTCCTGCTCGCCGCGCTGCCGTTCGCCATCCGGTACTCGTCCGAGACGCGCATGTACTCGCTCGTCATGCTGCTGGTGCTCGTGGGCTACCTGCTCGTCGACCACCACCGGGAGCGGCCCCGCTGGTCCACCGCCGTCGGCACCGCGGTCGTCGCCGGTCTCCTGCTGTGGACCCACTACTGGTCCATCTGGCTGCTCGGCAGCCTGGGCCTGGTGTTGCTGGTCCAGGCCGTCGTCGAGCACCGGCGCGGCGACACCGGGCGACGCAACGCCGAGCTCGGGCTGGCGGCGGCGATCGTCGCCGGCACGCTGACGTTCCTGCCGTGGTTGCCGACGATGCTCTACCAGAGCGCGCACACCGGCACGCCGTGGGGCGACGTCGTGCGACCGGCCGCGTTCGGCGTGCTCGGCATGATCCAGGTCTTCGGCGGCGCGGTGGCCGAGCCGCAGCTCACGGCGTACGTGGTCGCCGGGCTGATGGCGCTCGGCCTGTTCGGCGTCACCAACGCCGCCGGCCGGGTGGAGCTGGGCTGGCGGGTCCGACCGACGGCCCGTCGCGAGGGGCTCGTCGTGGTCGTCACCCTGGGGGTGGCGTGGGCCGCCAGCTTCGCCGCCCGCTCGGCGTTCTCGGCCCGCTACCTGGCGGTGGTCGTGCCGCTGATCGTGCTGCTGGTCGCCATGGGCCTGACGGCGATCGGCAACGACGCGTGGCGCCGCATCGTGGCGCTCGTCGTGATCGCCGGGTTCGCCACCGGCGTGCTCGTCGAGGTCGGCCGCATCCGCACGCAGGCGGGCGAGGTCGGCGACGCCGTGGTGAGCGTGCTCGACGCCGCCCCCGCCGGCAGCCCCGAGCCGCTCGTCGTCACCTGCCCCGACCAGAACGGACCCTCGGTGCAGCGCGCCCTGCGCGACCGGGGCGTGGTGGACCGGGTCGACGTCGTGGCGGTGCCCCGCCTGGACGACCCCCGCTTCGTCGACTGGGTCGACTACGAGGACCGGAACGCGGCGATCGACCCGGCCGAGGTGGCCGGCCGCATCACCGAGCGGGCCGAGGGCCGAACGCTCCTCTACGCGGTGACCGAGGGCTACAAGACGCTCGAGGGCAAGTGCGAGGGCATCCAGACCGCGCTGATCCAGGCCCGGGGCGCGCCGCGGGTGCTGGTGTCGCCCGACGACCGCAACGAGGACGAGCCGGGCATCCAGCTCCTCGAGTTCCCCGCCCCATGACCCGGGCTCGGCGGTGACCGTCGAGGTCCGCCGCAGCGTCGCGGTCGGCCTGGTGGGGTGGCTGTGGGCACGGGTCTGCGTCGCCCTGGGGTTCTGGGT
>JAEXGP010000367.1 GCA_023450775.1 Actinomycetes bacterium
CGGACCCGGCCACGTGGGGGTGGGGCGGACCGGCGGTGCGGCTGGGCATCTCGTCGGTGCGCGGCATCGGCGACGAGCTGGCCGTCGAGATCGCCGAGGGCCGGCCCTACGCGGACGTCGGCGACCTGGCCCGGCGGGTCCGCCTCAGCACCGCGCAGATGGAGGCGCTCGCCACCGCCGGGGCGTTCGGCTGCTTCGACGACGGCGACGGCCGTCCGCTCGACCGTCGCCGGGCCATCTGGACCGCCGGTGCTGCGGCCCGGGCCGGAGCGGACCGGCTGCCCGGGGTGGTCGTGGGCATGGAGGCGCCGCGACTGCCGGGCATGGACGAGTGGGAGGAGTCGGTCGCCGACCTGTGGTCCACCGGCGTCTCACCGGGCGGCCACCCCACGCGCTTCTTGCGGGAGCGGCTCGACGGCGAGGGCGTCCTGCCCGCGGCCACGCTGCGCGACGAGCTCGACGGCACGATCGTGCGCGTGGCCGGTGTGGTCACGCACCGCCAGCGTCCGGCCACCGCGTCGGGCGTGACGTTCCTCAACCTCGAGGACGAGACCGGCCTCATCAACGTGGTGTGCTCGATCGGCTGCTGGACCCGGTTCCGCACGGTCCTGCGCTCGGCCGCCGCGCTCGTGGTCCGGGGCAAGCTCGAACGCAGCCCCGACGGGGTGGTCAACGTGGTCGCGCACCACGTCGCGCCGCTGCAGGTCGCGGTCGGGACCCCGTCGCGCGACTTCCGGTGACGGACCCGCCGACGGAGACGACGACGGGCCCCGCTCACGACCGGTGGTACGCGCCGCTCGGCGGACCCCGCCGCTACCGTGACGAAGGGAGAACCCTCGCCACCGACCTGCTGCACAGGAGAACCGCCATGCCCATCCACGGTTCGCTCTTCACGGAGTACGCGGAGACCACCGGACAGGATCCGTTCACGCTCCAGAACAAGAAGATGCTGAAGATCCAGATGCAGTACGGGCCCGTGAACGCCAAGCTCGGCTCGATGGTGGCCTACCAGGGCGACGTCCGGTTCACGAACACCGGCTCGGGCGGTCTCAACAAGATGCTCAAGTCCAAGCTGACCGGCGAGGGCGTGAACATGATGGTGTGCGAGGGCACCGGCGAGCTGTTCGTCGCCGACCTCGCCTCGGAGATCCAGCTGTTCTACCTGGAGAACGACATGGTCTCCGTGAACGGCAACAACGTCCTGGCGTTCTCGTCCTCGATCGAGTGGGACATCCACCGCGTGAACGCGGGCCGCGCCTCGATGATGGCCGGCGGCATGTTCAACGTGAGCCTCAGGGGCACCGGCTACGTGGCGGTGACCACCAAGGGCGACCCGGTGTGCCTGGACGTGTCCGGCGCGCCGACGTACGCGGACGCCGAGGCGGTCGTGCTCTGGACCTCCGGCGTCTCCATGGACGTGCGCGTCGACACCGGCGGCCTCAAGTCGATGCTCCGCGGTGGCACCGGCGAGCTGATCCAGATGGCCTTCGGCGGCCAGGGCTACGTGATGGTCCAGCCGTCGGAGTCGGTCGTCGAGGGCGGCGCCCAGCAGAACCAGCAGCAGTCCTCGGGCGGCGGCATGCTCGGCAACCTGCTGGGCGGCTGAGCGCACACCGCTGCCTGTCCGACTTCTCAGGTCGGACCCGTGGGTGACGCCCGACCACCACGCGTTCTTCAACGCGCCCGTCCACATGCCGATGGTGTCAACGTGGCTGCGCATCGAGACGTTGATCCTTCCGTGGTGCGCAGGAGCCAGAGCGGGCGATCCCGGTCCAGGGTGGTCGCCGCGGCGGCCCTGACCACCCTGATCCCGGTCCTGGCCGCCGTGGTGTTCGTGCCCGGCGTGGCCGACGCGCAGGGCGGCGGCAAGGGGACCTCCACGACCGCTCCCTCCACGACCGCCCCCGCCACGACGACGGCGCCGACGACCGCGCCGGCCGCAGCGGACACCACCGACGTGCTGAGCGCCAGCCTGGACCAGGTGCGGGCCGAGGTCGCCGGCTTCGACGCGCGGATCCGCGCCGCCGAGGCATCCGCCGCCGAGGCCCAGTCCCGCGTGGACGCCGCCAACTTCGCCGCCGCGGCCGCCAAGGCCAAGGCGGACGAGGCGCAGCGATCGGCGGACGAGGCGGCGGACCAGGTCCGGTCGTACGCCGTCGAGGCGTTCGTCCGACCGCCGGCGCAGGACGCGCTGAGCACGATGTCGATCTCCGAGACCAAGGATGCGGCCTACGCCACCGACGTGCTCGAGATCGTCGCCGAGCGCCGCCGGCGCGTGGTCGACACGATGGTCGCAGCCAAGGCCGTCGCCGACCAGGACCGGGCGGCCGCCGACGCCGCTGCCCGCGAGGCGCAGGTCCAGGTGGACGCCGCCCAGGACGAGGTCGCATCGCTGCGGTCGGCACGCGCCGAGCAGTCCCGGCTGGCCTCGCAGCTCGACGACCGCCTGGACCGGAAGCTGGCCGAGGCCGCCGCGCTCAAGGCCGTGGACTCCGCGGCAGCGAAGGACATGACCGCGCAGGAGGTGGCGCTGCGGTCGAGCGGTCCAGCGTCCGCGCCCGCCGCCGGCACGCCGGTCGCCGCGACCAAGCCCTCGACCGGCACGACCACCACCACGCCCAGGTCGCCGACCACTCCCAAGACGCCCACCACCACGGTCAAGCCGTCCACCCCGACCACCACGCCGCCGGTGAAGGTGCCGGGGCTGGTCACGTGGGCCGACGTCACCAAGGCCGGCGGCATCTGGGTGCACAAGTCGATCGCCGGGCAGGTCTCGGCGCTGGTCGCCGCCGCGAAGGCCGCGGGCATCAACCTGAGCGGTGGCGGGTTCCGCGACCCGGCCGAGCAGATCACGCTGCGGCGGGCCCATTGCGGCACGTCGGACTACGCGATCTACCAGATGCCCGCGTCGCAGTGCACCCCGCCGACGGCGCGGCCCGGCACGTCCATGCACGAGCGCGGGCTGGCCATGGACCTCCAGTCGAACGGTCGCCTGATCACGTCACGCTCGGATCCGGCCTTCGTGTGGCTCAAGGCCAACGCGGCCCGCTACGGCTTCTACAACCTGCCGTCCGAACCGTGGCACTGGAGCACGACCGGCAACTGACGCCGCCGGCCCTCGAGACGGCGCTCACGATCGCCACCGACGATTCCGGTGACCGAGAACCGCGTGGAGCGCGATTCCTGGTGATCAGAATCGTCGGTGCGGACGAACTCGGCTCAGCTCACTGACGGAGACGGGCGAGCAGTCGCAGCATCTCCAGGTACAGCCACACGAGCGTGACCAGCAGGCCGAAGGCGCCGTACCAGTCCATGTAGCGGGGGAGGCCCTGCTGCGTGCCGCGCTCGATGAAGTCGAAGTCCAGGATCAGGTTCAGCGCGGCGACCGTGACGACCACCAGGCTGATGACGATCCCGAGCGGCGACCCGCTGGTCCAGAAGCCCTCGCCCACGCCGAACAGGTTGGCGATGAGCATGACGCCGTAGACGACGGCGATGCCGAACGTGGCCGCGATCACGCCCTTCACGAACTTGGGCGTGGCCCGCAGGATCCGCAGGCCGTACAGCACGAGCATCATCAGGAACACGCCGAGGGTGGCGACGATCGCCTGAGCGACGATGCCCGGGAACTGCGCGCCGTAGAAGGCCGAGATGGCGCCGATGACGTAGCCCTCGCAGACGGCGTACCCGATGCCCGTGATGCGGGCGAGCTTCGGCTTGAACGCCGTGAGGATCGCCAGGCCGAGGGCGGCGAACAGCGCCACGAACAGCAGCCACGGGCGCTGCATGGTGGCGTCGAAGATGGGGTTGCCGTTCTGGTCGACCCGGCCGAGCGGGTCCTCGACGACGGTGACCGACTGCCAACCGAAGATGGCGGCGGCGAACAGGAAGGCGAAGAGCACGAGCGACGCAGCGGCGACACCGCCCATCGTCATGACCTTGCCGTCGGTCGCGGTCGGGATGCCCGTCCGACCGCCGTAGCCGAGCGCTGCGTCCGCGCCACCGGACGTGGACGTGCTCACGCCGCCCGGCACGCCACCGCTGAAGCCACCCGGGCCCGCCGCGGGGGGAGCGGTCGGACCGCCCTGCATCCCCTGGGCCCGCTCCCACTCCTGGGCGGGGCTCAGCCCACCGGAACCGCTCGACCCCTCGAGGCCGAACGCCTTGTCGGTCAGGATCGGGTTGCGTGACATGGCATCCTCTCGATGCGTCCGGCGGACGTGCCGTCCGTGTGCGATCGACCCGACGGGTCGTGTCGACCAACGTACTCGGGTCCATCCGCCCCCACGGGGCGGGTACGGAAGAGGGGCGCAGCCGCAGCCGACCGGGCCGACCGGACGGCGACCAGACCAGGGGGATCGACATGACGTTCGAGGTGCCGGAGCAGGTCAGGGGGGTGCGCGACGACGTCGAGGCGTTCATGCGCGAGCGGGTGGAGCCGGCCGAGCCCGTGCTGCACGAGGGCGGGGAGGAGGCGACCGAGCTGATCCGCTCGCTGCAGTCCCAGGCCAAGGCCGAGGGGCTCTGGGCGCTCGGGCACCCCAAGGAGCTCGGGGGCGGCGGGCTGCCGTTCATGGACTACGTGTACGTGAACGAGGTGCAGGGCCGCAGCGAGTTCGGCCAGATCGCGCTGGGGACCTACACGCTCCAGGACTCGATCATGCTGAACAAGTACGCGTCGCCCGAGTGGCGCGACCAGTACCTGGCCCGGCTGGTCCAGTCCGAGGTCTCTCCGAGCTTCGCCATGACCGAGCCCGAGGTCGCGAGCTCCGACCCCACGCAGCTGCGCACCCGCGCCGAGCTCGACGGCGAGGAGTGGGTGATCAACGGCCACAAGTGGTTCACGACGGGCGCCAACCGGGCCGCCTACACGACCGTCATGTGCCGCACCGAGGACGACGACGTGTCGCCCTACCTGGCGTACTCGATGATCATCGTCCCGACCGACACGCCCGGCTACGAGATCGTGCGCGAGACGCCGGTGCTCGGCATCCGGGGCGGGCACTGCGAACTGCGCCTGAACGACGTGCGCGTGCCCGCGTCCAACCTGCTCGGTCCCCGCGGCCACGGGTTCGTGATCGCTCAGGAGCGGCTCGGCCCCGGACGGATCTTCCACTGCATGCGCTGGCTCGGTCAGGCCCAGCGGGCGTTCGAGCTCATGTGCGACCGCCTCAACTCGCGGACCGCGTTCGGTGAGCCGCTCGCCGCCAAGCAGCTGATGCAGCAGCACGTGTTCGAGTCGTACGCCGAGATCCAGTCGTGCCGCATGCTCACGCTCCACGCGGCCGCGGCGATCGACCGGGGGGAGCAGGCCCGGGTGGAGATCGGGACGATCAAGGTCGTCGGGGCGCGCATGCTGCACAACGTGATCGACCGGGCCATCCAGGTCCACGGCGCCGCCGGCCTCACCGACGACACGCCGCTCAGCTTCATGTACCGCGCCGCCCGCTTCGGCCGGATCTACGACGGACCCGACGAGGTGCACATCCACACGGTGGCGCGCCGCATCCTGAAGACCACGCGGGACGGCGGACGATGGGAGTTCGCCCGATGACCGACGGCTCCGCCACCGAGAGGTCCGCCGCCGAGGGGTCCACCACCGGAGGGATCGTGCGCGACGGCCGCACCGAGTTCGAGCGCGACACCGCGGTGGAGCCGCTCGGCGACGGTCGGTTCCGCGCGCACATCTCGCCGAGCTGGTGGATCGTGATGGGGCCGAACGGCGGGTACGTCGCCGCGATCCTCCTCCGGGCGGTGGTCGCCGCGGTCGACGATCCGTCCCGCCGGCCGATCTCGGCGACGTTCCACTACCTGCGCCCACCGGTCGAGGGCGACGTCGAGGTCGAGGTCACGATCGAGCGGTCAGGACGCAGCGTCACCAACGTGTCCGCACGCATGACCCAGGACGGGCGCCTGCTCGTGCTGGCGATGGTCGCACTGGGCACGCCGCGCGAGGGTTCACTCGAGTTCGACGAGACCGACGGTCTGCCGCGTGCGCTCGACGGCAGCCCGGTGCCCCGGTGGTCCGAGATCGAGCCGGCGCCGATCGATCCCGAGCGCGACATCCCCATGCGCGCCCGTTACGAGATGCGGTGGGGCTTCGGCGGTGTGCCGTTCTCCGGGGAGCCGGGGGCGACGGCCGAGACCGGCGGCTGGCTGCGGCTCAAGGAGTCGCCCGAGGTCGACGAGATGGTGCTGGTCGCCATGTCGGACGCCTGGATGCCGCCGGTGTTCAGCCGGGCGTCCGAGCAGCTGGCCGTCCCGACCGTCGACCTCACCGTGCACTTCCGCGGTCGACCCTCCGACGTGCTGAGCGGACCGGCCGCCGGCGGCGAGGAAGCGGCCTGGTGCTTCGTGCGCTTCGCGAGCCCCGTGGCCCGCGACGGCTACCTGGTGGAGCACGGCTCCGTGTGGGACTCGACCGGTCGCCTGCTGGCCGACGTCCGCCAGCTCGCCGTCGTCATGTGAACCACCCGCCCCGTCTCTGACGCCACCCCGGCGCTCGTGGCGCAGGATCGACACCGGAACCGGTGATTCCGGCCTGCCGCACCACCGGTCGACCTATCCTTTCTCTCCCATATGGACGACCGACCTCGAAGTCTCAAGGCCATGCTCGCCGAGGCGAAGGACACCTCGGAGATCATGGTCGACCTGGCCTACGCGGCCGTCTACTTCAACGATCCCGGCATGGCCGACGAGCTCGGTGAGCTCGAGGAGCGGCTGAACGACCTGACCCAGGAGATGCGGGCGATCTGCATCCTGGCGGTCCGTCGCCCGGCCGAGGCCGAGGGCATGGCGTCGGTGCTGCAGGTGATCTCCGCCATCGAGGGCATCGGCAACGCGGCGGTCGACATCACGCGCATCGTGACCCACCGCCTGGGGATCCCCAACGAGCTGATCGCGGACCTGTCCAACGCGGACGAGGTGTCGCACCGGGTGTGGATCCGGGAGGGCTCGCACATGGCCCACCGGCCGCTCAAGGACCTGGAGATCCCGGTCCAGTGCGGCATGCGGGTGGTGGCCATCCGCCGGGGCCGGTCGTGGATGATCGAGGAGATCGACGGCGACGTGGTGCTGGTCCCCGGCGACGTGCTCTTCCTGCGCGGCTCGCCCGCCGGCATCGCCCGCCTGCACGAGCTCGCCGCCGCCCCCACGTGGGAGCCGCCCGAGGTCCCCGAACCCGACGCGCTGACCGACCTGGACCGCGCCGTCGACGTGCTCGTCGAGATGAAGGACGTCTCCGAGGCGGCGGTCGGCCTGGCCTACTCGGCGCTCGCGCTGCGGGACGCCGGCCTGGCCGCCGAGGTCAACCACCTGGCCGAACGCCTGGACGAGATGAAGGACCACCTGCAGCTGTGGGTGCTGCGGGCGGCCAAGCACGACGTCGACCCGTCGCCGCTGCGGGGCCTGCTGCAGCTCGCGGCTGCGGCCGAGGAGATCGGCGACCAGGCCGCGCAGATGGTGTGGCTGATCACCGACGGCGTCGAGGTCCATCCGATCGTCAACATCGCCCTCGGCGAGGCCGACGTGGTGGCCACCCGGGTGCCGGTCGCCGCTGGTTCGGTGGTGGAGGGCCAGTCGCTGGCCGAGCTGCAGCTCGACATCGAGCCCGGGTTCTGGATCCTCGCGATCCGCCGCGACAGTCGGTACCTCTACCGGCCCCGCGGCTGGGTCCGGCTCGGCGCCGGCGACGACCTCATCGCCACCGGACCGCACGAAGGCCGGGAGCGTCTGGCCGAGCTGTGCGGCTGGCGCGTGGTCGAGGACGAGGACGACCCGACGGGTCAGATCGACCTCGAACCGCTGCGGGCCACCGTCCGGGGCTGAGCTCCGCAGCGTTCTCCGCGTCGTCAGAGGTGCTGCCGCTCGGTCACGCCGGCCGAGGCCGTCGGATGGGGGATCCGCCCGTCGACGGTGCGGTCCGGCGCTGTCACCATCGGCGTCGTGGGATCGGGGCGGGCGCGAGCCGCGTACATGGGCCTGGCCGTCGCGGGGCTGTTCTGGTGCGTCGCCACGCTGGTCGCCGCGGTGCTCGCGGTCGGGCCGGCGGGGGCGGCGACGTGCCCGGACCCCGGGGTGGAGCGCACCACGATGTCCGCCTCCTTCCAGCTCGTGCCGTTCGGACCGGCCTGCCGCTACGAGCACACCGACCCGTTCGGCGAGCCCTACGACCGGGTCGACGTCGATCCGCCCGCACCGGTGTGGCGCACGGCGCTGGGCGCCGGCGCGCTCACCGGGCTGGTGGGAGTCGCCGGCCTGCTCGCCACCCGTCGGACGATCGATCTGCGCAGCGATGGCGGCTCGGGCGTCGGCGGCGATCCCGACCGGCAGCGCGACGCCGTCGACAGCGGGCGCGGTCCGGCATCGGGCCGGTAGCCCGCACCCCCGTCGTTCCACTCTCTCCGCTTCTGTTCCACCTCTTCGACGTTCCAGCGTCGAAGAGGTGGAACAGAACGCCGGGGGAGGGGTCGAGGCGTGCCGACTCGTCGGTGAACGGGCGCCGGTAGCGTGGAGCGGGTGACCCAACCCCTCCGATTGCTCACGGTGCACGCCCATCCCGACGACGAGTCGTCCAAGGGTGCGCCGACGATCGCGCTGTACAAGACCCAGGGCATCCCGGCCACGCTGGTCTGCTGCACGGGCGGCGAGGCCGGGGACATCCTCAACCCGGCGATGGACCGCGAGGACGTGCGTCAGAACCTCGCCGCGGTCCGCCGTGAGGAGCTGGCCCGGGCGACCGAGATCATCGGCTACGACCGGGTCGACATGCTCGGCTACCACGACTCCGGCATGCCCGACATGCCCGACAACGAGCGGCCCGACAACTTCTGGAACGCACCGCTCGACGAGGCGATCGGCAAGCTCGTCGCCATCATCCGCCGCGACCGTCCGCAGGTGATCGTGACGTATCCCGAGGACCAGTCGCACTACGCGCACCCCGACCACCTGCGGGTGCACGACATCACGATCCCGGCGTTCGACCGGGCCGCTGATCCCGACTGGTACCCCGAGGCGGGCGAGCCGTTCCAGCCGCTCAAGCTGTACTACTCGGCGTGGTCGAGCGCCCGGATGATCGGGATGCACGAGAAGTTCCTGGAGCTCGGGCTCGAGTCGCCGTTCGACGAGACGTGGCGGCAGCGGTGGGCCGACGCCTCCCAGGACGACCTGATCACCACCAAGGTGCCGGTCGGCGACTTCTACGACGTGCGCGAGAAGGCGCTGCTGGCCCACGCGACGCAGATCGATCCCGACTCGCCGTTCTGGTTCGGCCTGCCGAGCGAGGTGGCCCGCGGCGTGCACCCCTACGACGACTACATCCTCGCCCGGTCGCTGGTCGACACGCAGGTGCCCGAGACGGATCTCTTCGCGGGGGTGCCGGGCCGATGAGCACGCTCGCCGAACGACTCGGCTACTCCGCCGACGACCGCCTCCTGATCGTCAACTGCGACGACCTCGGCATGTGCCACTCGGCCAACGAGGGCGTCTACGACTCGCTGCGCAACGGCCTGGCCACGTCGAGCTCGCTCATGGTGCCGTGCCCGTGGGCGCGTGAGGCCGCGTCGCACTACCGGGGCGAGGACGTGGGGGTGCACCTCACGCTCAACGCCGAGTGGGAGCTGTACCGCTGGGGGCCGATCACGGTCGCACCGTCGCTGCTCGACGGCGACGGCGGTTTTCCCCGCACGCTGCAGGACGTGTGGGACCACGCGGATCTGGACGAGACGCGGCGCGAGCTGCGGGCCCAGGTCGAGCGGGCGATCCTCTGGGGCTTCGACGTCACGCACCTGGACTCCCACATGGGCACGTTGCAGCTGCGCCCGGAGTTCTTCGACATCTACCTGGACCTGGCGATCGACTTCGGTCTGCCCATCCGGCTGACCGGCTGGTCCACTCAGGAGCTGACCGGGTTCCCGCACCGACAGCTGGCCGAGGAGGAGGGCGTGATCGCGCCCGACCACCTGATCTTCTCCACCGGCATGGGCGCCCGGCAGGCGTTCGAGCGTCTCATCCAGGACCTCCGCCCGGGCGTGACCGAGATCTTCGCCCACCCCGCGACCGACCACTCCGAGCTGCGGTCGCTCGCACCCGACTGGGCCACCCGCGTGGACGACCACTTCCTGCTGACCGGCGACACCGAGCTGCGGGCGATGGTCGAGCGCTCGGGTGCACACCTCATCGGGTGGCGCGAGCTGCGCGACCTCCAGCGCGCCGGCTGACCGACCCCCCGTTCTCGGGACATCTCGCACCCATGACCGGTGCGACGCGTCCCGAGTTCGGGTGAGATTCTCGGGTCGCTGGACCTGGGTCGTTTCGCGCCCATGACCGGTGCGACGCGTCCCGAGTTCGGCGTGCGAGCTCGGGTCGCTGGACCCAGGTCGTTTCGTGCCCATGACGGGTCCGACGCGTCCCGAGTTCGGGCGCCGGTCGGTCAGTGATCGACGGGTGGGTCGTCGGCGCACGCGGCCCACAAGCCGGTGCCGGCGGCTCGGGCGTCGGCGACGGCCTTCCGGAAGTCGTCGGTGTGGGCGACGTTCGGCGGGTACGTGAGCAACCCGGCGTAGCCGTCGGCGGCGAGGGCCAGGTTGACGAACAGGCCGTCGGACGCCCGGTAGACGTAGGCGAGCAGCCGCTGGTAGCGGTCGCGCTCCTCCGCGTCGAGCACCAGGCGGATGCGGGTGCCCACGGGCAGCAGCTCCTTGGTGCGCTGCGACGCCTCCTTGCCGAAGCACTCGACCGGCGAGCCCTGCTTGACGCTCTCGGGCGTGTCGATGCCGATCAGGCGGACCCGCTCCTCGGCGCCGCCGACGTCCGCGACGAGCGTGTCGCCGTCGACCACGCGCACGACCGTGGCGTTCGCCTCGACCGCGTCACCCGCCGCAGCCGCGTCGTCGGTGCCGGAGCCGCAGGCGACGAGCGCAGAGCACGCGAGGACCAGGGCGAGGAGGGACAGGAAGCGGGCACCCGGGCGGGCGTTGCGCGTGGCCGCGCCCGGGTGCGTCACCTCAGATCCGCTCGATGATCGTGCCGGTGCCCAGACCGCCGCCGCAGCACATCGAGATGAGCGCCGTCTGCTGATCGGTCCGCTCGAGCTCGTACAGCGCCTTGGTGATCAGGAAGGCGCCCGTGCCGCCGAGCGGGTGGCCCAGCGCGATCGCCCCGCCGTTGACGTTCGTCTTGTCCAGGTCGGCGCCGACCTCCCTGGACCACGCCAGCACGACCGAGGCGAACGCCTCGTTGATCTCGAACAGGTCGATGTCGGCGATGCTGCGGCCGGTGCGCTCCAACAGGAGCCGAGTGGCGTCGATCGGCCCGGTGAGCATGAGCACCGGGTCCACACCGACGAGGCACGTGTCGACGATGCGGGCCCGCGGCGTGAGGCCGAGCTCCGACGCCTTCTCGGCGGTCATCAGGAGCAGGCCCGCCGCGCCGTCGGAGATCTGCGACGCAGAGCCGGCCGTGTGGACGCCGTCCTCACGTGCGACCGGCTTGAGCGTGGCGAGCTTCTCGAGCGTGGTCTCCCGGAGGCCCTCGTCGCGGTCGACCACGTGGGTGGTCTCGAGCGGGTTGCGCTCCTCGTCCAGGTCGGGAGCGGTCACCGGGATGTACTGGCCGGCGAAGCGGTCCTCGGCCCAGGCCTGGGCGGCGAGCTGCTGGCTGCGCAGACCGAACTCGTCGCAGTCGGCGCGGGTGACGCCCCACTTGTCCGCGATGCGCTCGGCGCCCTCGAACTGCGAGGTGAACTCGTAGCGGCCGAAGTAGGTCCTGGGGATCGGCACGCCGAGGCCCAGCTTCTTGTTGGAGTTCGAGCCGATCGGGATGCGGCTCATGGACTCGACGCCACAGGCGACCGCGACGTCGGCCACGCCCGATCCGACCAGTGCGGTGGCGAGGTTGGTCGCCTGCTGCGACGACCCGCACTGCGTGTCGACCGTGGTGGACGCCACCTCGAGCGGGAGCCCGGCGGCGAGCCACGCGGTGCGGGCGATGTTGAAGGACTGCTCGCCGACCTGGCTCACGCAGCCGCCGACGACCTGGTCGACCTCGGCCGGGTCGACCCCGGTGCGCTCGAACAGGGCGGACTGGACCAGGCCGAGGAGCTCGGCGGGGTGGACGCTCGACAGGCCACCGTTGCGGCGGCCGATCGGGGTACGGACGGCATCGACGATCACGACTTCGGACATGTCGGCATCCTACGGATCTCGACGACGGGCATCCCGTCGGAGGCTCCCGGAGGCGGTGGCGACGGGAGCGATCGCCGACGGTTCAGGCTGCGTGGCTGTCGCGTCGGGCGAGGCCGCTGGCCTGGCGGGCCAGCTCGGCCTTCCGATCCGCCTCCTCCTGCGCCTGGCGGTCCGCCACGCGCTGGTTGGCGCTGGCCAGGGCGGCCCGGGCGGCGGCGATGCCCTTGCGGCCCGTGGAGATGGTCCGACGGTCCAGCCAGCCTTGGTGGTCGACCGAGCGGCGGTGCGCCGCGGCGGTGCCGGGGACCGGCAGGACGGTGACCGGGCGGGACGGGGTGGCGTCCGTCGTGGTGTCGGTGGTGGGCGCGTCCGCAGCGTCGTCGCCGGCATCCTGCCGGGCGGGGGTCGCCGGGACCGAGATGAGGGTGAGCTGCGTCGTCATGTGAACCAGTATGCGGAGGGGGTGTGACAGTGCTCCACGGGGACCGGTCCCCCCTGAGCGCACACCGCGCGATCCGCTGAACGACGGCTCAGATCGGCTCGATCGTCCGCCACCCTCGCCCCGGAACATGTGTGGCAGCGGCCCGTGGCGGGCGTTTCCCGCACAGGTTCCGCGGGCGGCCGACATCGTGTGTGGGAGCGGCCCGTGGCGGGCGTCTCCCGCACACGTTCCGCGGGCGGCCGACATCGTGTGTCGCAGCGGCCCGTGGCGGGCGTCTCCCGCACACGTTCGGGCGCAGAGCCGACCGGCGGGCAGCCGCCGTCCGCCGCCGTCAGCCGGTCCCGCCAGGCCGGCTCGGTGCGAGACGTCAGTGCGAGAAGGAGGTGCCCTCCTCCTGGCTCATCGGCACGGTGACGGGGTGGCGCTCCAGGAAGTCCACCGCCTCCTTCATGTCGATGAGCAGGGCGTTGATCTCGTCGGTCGAGATCTCCAGGCGGATGAGCGCCCGCTGGACGACCTGGCCCGACAGCTCGCCGGTCAGCGGGTACGCCGGGACTTGCCACCCGCGGGTGCGGAGCCGGTCGGCGAGCTCGTACAGCGTCCAGGTCACGTTCGCGTCGTCGCGCAGCTTCCACGTCACCGCCGGGATGCCGTTCGCCGGGTCGCCGTCGTAGATGACCTCCAGCGGTCCGACCTCGGGCAGGTGCTCGGCCATGTGCCGGGCCGTGTCGTAGCTCTTGCCGTGCGCAGCGGCGTAGCCGTCGCGGCCCAGGCGGAGGAACCCGGCGTACTGGGCGATGATCTGGCCCGCGGGGCGGGAGAAGTTGATCTGGAACGTGGGCATGTCGCCGCCCAGGTACGTGACGTGGAAGATCAGCTCCTCGGGGAGCTCCGCCGCGTCGCGGAAGAGGACCCACCCCACCCCCAGCGGTGCCAGCCCGAACTTGTGGCCCGACGAGCTGATCGACTTCACGCGCGGCAGGCGGAAGTCCCACTCCAGATCGGGCGCCAGGAACGGGGCGGTGAACCCGCCGCTCGCGGCGTCCACGTGGATGTCGACGTCCTGGCCGGTGCGGGCCTGCAGGTCGTCGAGCGCGGCGGCCAGCTCGGCGACCGGCTCGTAGATGCCCGTGTAGGTCACGCCGAGCGTGGGCACCACGCCGATCGTGTTCTCGTCGATCTGCTCGAGCACCGTCTCTGGCGTGAGGCCGTAGCGACCCTCGGCCATGCCGATCTCGCGCAGCTCGATGTCCCAGTAGCGGGCGAACTTGTGCCACACCACCTGGACCGGCCCGCACACCAGGTTGGGGGAGTCCGTGGGCTTGCCCTCGGCACGGCGCCGGTTGCGCCAGCGGCGGTGCATGGCCATGCCGGCGAGCATGCAGGCCTCGGACGAGCCGATGGCCGACGTGCCGATCGCGTCGTGGGTGTCGGGGGCGTTCCAGAGGTCGGCGAGCATGTGCACGCAGCGGCGCTCGATCTCGGCCGCCGTGGGGTACTCGTCCTTGTCGATCAGGTTCTTGTTGATGCAGGCCGCCATCAGCGCCATGACCTGCTCGGTCTCCCACGTGGTGCAGAACGTGGCGAGGTTCTGGTGGGCGTTGCCGTCGAGCTCGATCTCCCGCTCGACGATCTCCTGGACCATCCGGCGGTCGGTCGTCTCCCGGGGGAACTCGTAGCGGCTGATCTCTCGGGAGAGCCTGGAGATGGCGTCGGCGAGCTCGTCGACGTCGGAGCGGCGGTGCAACGGCATGGTCACAGCTTGCCCGCCGACGGGTCATCGCGCACTGACTCTTCGGACGGACTGACTCTTCGGGCGGACTG